>JALSGI010000672.1 GCA_026982835.1 Planctomycetota bacterium
AGCTTCTACCACCCGCCGCAGGCGGCCACCCGCTGCGCCGAGTGCCACATGCCGCTGGTGGCCTCGAACGATTTCGGCGCCCGGCGCTTCCCCGGGGCGGCGGTGCCCAGCATCCACGATCACTTGTTCCGCGGCGCCAACACGGCATTGCCCCACTGGCGTGGCGACCACCACATCGTGAAAATCCACCAGGAGTTCCTCAAAGACTGTGTCCGCGTGGACCTGTTTGCCATCCGCCGCGGGGGGACGATCGATGCCCCCCTGCTCACCGTGTTGCGGCCCCAGGTGCCCGTGCTCCAGCCCGGCCAAGAGTACCTGCTGGACGTGGTGGTGCGCAACCTGCGCACCGGACACCACTTCACCCAAGGCACGGTGGATTCCAACCAGGTGTGGGTGGAGGTGATCGTGCGGGCCGGGGAGCGGATCATCGGCCGAAGCGGTGCCCTGGACCCCGAAGGCCGTGTTGACCCCTGGTCCCACTTCCTCAACGTGTACATGCTCGACCGTTACGGCAACCGCATCGACCGCCGCAACGCCGAGGACATCTTCGTGCCGCTATATAATCACCAGATCCCACCCGGATCGGCCCAGGCAGTCCATTACCGTTTCCGCGTGCCGGATCAGCCCTGGATCTACGGCAAAACGATCACCATCCAGGCCCGCGTCCACTACCGCAAGTTCGACCTGACCTACATGCGGCACGTCTTCGGTCCCGACTACAAGATCGACCTGCCCATCACCCTCCTGGCCCAGGATCGACTCCAGCTGCCCGTGGCCGCCGCCGGTGGAGGCGACCTGCCCGAAGGGGCTGAAGCGGAACTGGTCACCACCGCCCCCTCTCCCATCCCCGCCTGGCAGCGGTGGAACGATTTCGGCATCGCCCTGCTGCTGCAAGCCCAGGGAGCGGGCAAATACGGGCAACTCTCCCTGGCCCTGCGGGCGTTCCGCGAAGTGGAGCGCCTGGGCCGCTGGGACGGACCGCTCAACCAGGCCCGCGTCCACCTGGTCCGGGGCAACTGGCAGCAGGCCCAGGAGGCCCTCGATCGAGCCAAGCAATCCAAGCCCCCTGCTCCCCGCTGGCTGATCGCCTGGGTGCAGGGGAAAATCCACCAGGGGTTCGGCCGTTGGGACCGGGCCGCGCTGGCCTTCCGCAGCATCCTGCAGGATCGCTACGAGGAGCTGCGCCGACGCCGCTTCGACTTCAGCACCGACGATGTGGTGCTCAACGAGCTGGGACTTACGCTGTTCAACCAGGCCAAGCTCTACTGGCGCAAAGAGCAGCGCAAGCAGCAGCGCAAACTGCTCCAGCAGGCCGCCCAAGTGTTCCACCGCACGCTCAAACTCAACCCCGACAACCTCACGGCCCATTACAACCTGTTCCAGATCTACACGATGACGGGCGACAAGCAACGGGCCGAACACCACCACCGCATGCACGACATCCTGCGACCCGACGACAACGCCCGCGACGAGGCCCTCAACCTGGCCCGAAGAAAAGACCCCGCGGCCAACTTCGCCGCCGAGCCGATCGTGGTCTATGACCTGCAACGCCCCGGCGCCCCAGGACTACTCCCCCAAGGAAATGCTCCATGAGTCCCAACGAACAGAAATTGTGCTTCAACTTGCCCGACGACGCCTTCTTGGAACCCTCGTGGTGGAGTCGCTATGGCCTGACGAACAATCGCTTCCGCATGCTGGATACTCTTTTCCCCAGAGATCCAGCATGCG
>JALSGI010000673.1 GCA_026982835.1 Planctomycetota bacterium
CGGACCCAATCGATCCACCGATCCACCGTTTCCTGGGAAGGTCGCTTCATCGAGGAACCATTCCTCCTGGAACAAGAGGGCAAAGGGACAGGCGCAACCAGCCACAGGCTGAAGCGCTTCACAGGGACTCAAGGGAGCGCCACGGCTCCCCGGCCGAAAGAACGACACAACCCGGTGGGGACTTACCCCTGGGTTCCCGCTACGCGATGCTCACCGCGCGTGCATCCCGTGCCGCAAAACATCCACCAGGTGTTGGCTGGTCCGGTAGCGGGCCGGAGGAATCCCGTTGCCAATACCGGAGGTGGCCAGACACTGGTTCCAAACCGGATAGAAAGCGGCAGCTGTCCAGCGAGAACGTCCCGATAGAACGGCTCCTTCGGTTCCGGCGGGCCGGACCCCAAGCGCCGTCATACCGCGGCACCCGGCGGTAAGCAGGCCGAGACGCGGGGCATTTTGGGCATCTTGGTGTTTCATGGTCCTTCTCCCTTGCCGGAACCGATTCGGAACACCCGTGCAACTTACGGTAAGAGCGACGTTTTCTGACAGAAGGTCTTCCGGCCCGCCACCCGAGGAGGGGTGTCCCAGTTGCAGAAAACCGGCGGTGGCAGGGCCGCCCCCCTTGGGCCAGCCTTGGCCGCTGAAGGCGACAACCGCCAAGGCTGGTAGCTTGCTTTCTAAAACGACGGCTTGCAGCTCCTGTTTTCAAGGAAAATGTTGCCCTTTTCTTCCTGCAATCTCCCCTTCACTGGTTTTAGATGCACGTACCCCAGGAAAGGTTCAAACTATTTTCCCCGGACCTGGGACAGCAGCCCCTATGAGCCGAGCCCGCCTTTCAGCTCCCGGCTGGGACCGAACCTGTGGGGATTGTACGACGCGCGTGGCTTTCGGAAAACCCCTGGGAGCAAAAGGCCCTGTTCTGGCTCACAAAATCCCATCCTGGGCGGATTCTACAAGAATTTTTCAAAAAAACGGCGTTTTTTCGCCACTCCAGGCTCGTTCCCGCTGCAGGTTCCCAGGATTTTGCCAACTCACCGGCCGCCAGTGCCGTGTCCTTGGAAGCATCACCCTGCTCCGGCAAGGCACCCGCAATCGGCCAGCCCCAGAGCTTGAAGCTGGGCCAACGGGACCCAACCCTCGGGAGTCCAGCCCCGCTGCTGATAGTACAACCGCCGCAAGCAGTCAAAGCGATCCCTGTCAGCCAAACCATCTTGGCGCAATTTTGATTCCAGGCCGTCCAGCAAGCGTTGCGGTAATGAGTCTTCCTCGGGCGTCCAGCCGCAGCGGATGTTGAACAGCTTCCGGGCAGTGACGATCCGCCGGGCGGTGGCGCGTAGCTCGGCGGCCGAGACGGCCCAGCCGGTGGCCGACCACAGCAACTCGGCCGCCTCTGCGTAAAAATCCTCGAACACCCCGCGGAGAAACTTGCAAAGTATTAAACTGTCCAGCACCGCGGCGCGGTCTTCGCGGGCGATGGCTTCCCGGACCAACAGGGGGTCGGGCAGCCGGGCCAGGGGAGAGAAGTCCACCTCGTAGGTGGAGGAGCGGTTGTGGTCGGCTCCGCGGGCGTTGACCGCCAGCCCCAGGGCCGTGGCCCGCAGACGCCGCGGATCGTAGCCGGGAAGTTCCAGCCCCTTGACCTGGGGGGCGATGGCCAGGGCCTGGGGTCCCAACGACTGGGCCATGCGGCGCGTGCCCAGGGCCAGCAGCTTGCCCACCCCCCGGCGCT
>JALSGI010000674.1 GCA_026982835.1 Planctomycetota bacterium
CGCTCTGGGACGCCCGAGCCGGAGAGAAACTCCGCATATTCAAGGGCCACACCCGCTGGGTTCGCTCGGTGGCCTTCAGCCCGGATGGAAAATACGTGCTTACCGGATCAGCAGACAAAACAGCCGTGCTCTGGGACGCCCAAACAGGGGAAGAAATCCACAAGTTTCAAGGAGATAGTCCGGTGTATTCCGTGGCCTTCGGCCCCGACGGGAGGTTGATTGCCCTGGCCTTGGATAATGGCAGCGTGGAGTTGTGGCAGTTGGAACGGAGCCAGGGGTGACCCCGACTTTTGGCTGAGGAGCGTTCTTCGTGTCCCCCGCTTTCCCGCAGGGAGAATCGCCGCAGCCGCTTGCCCGGCAAGTGGAGGCGTTTTTGTATGGCGTGGCTCAGCAACTGCGCCCAGCTTCGGTTCCGGCCGGGCCGCTGCAGCGCCTGGCCCGACTGGCCCAAGAGGCATCCCAAACCTGCACGCTGGCCGTGGTGGGATCGGTCAAGGCGGGCAAGAGCACCTTTGTCAACGCTCTCTTGGGAGAGGAGCTGGCCAAGGTGGGCGTGACCGAAACCACGGCCACGGTGAACTTCTTTCGCTACGGCCGGCCCCAGGACCCCCGGCGGCCGGTCCGCTGCTACTACCAGAACGGTTTCTCCGAGGACATTTCCCTGGACCAGGCCAACGCCATGCAGGGCCACGATCCCCAGGTGCTCCAGAGGCTGCAGGAGGTGGCCTACCTGGAGTTTCGCCTGGAACACCCGCTGCTGGAACGCATCACGCTGATCGACACACCGGGGCTGGGCGCTGCCGTCCAGGAACACGAAAGCCAGGTGGAAAAGTTTCTGTTTGAACGGAACATCCAGCAGACCAAAAGCTTGTGCCAGGGGGCCGATGCGGTGGTCTATCTGGTGGGGGCCGTGGCCCGAGAAAACGACCAGCAAACCCTGGAGCGGTTCCAGCAAAGCCTGGCAGGAGCCCATGCCAATGCGTTGAACACCGTGGGCGTGCTGGCCAAGGTGGACCTGTCGCAGGAGTTGCTTTGCCGCCGCCAGGAACGGGCCGCCCAGATCGCTTGCCAACTCAAAAACGAACTCAACACCGTGGTGCCCGTTTCGGCCGCCTTGCAGATCGCCCTGGAGCCGCTTCAGGCCGAAGAGGGCAAGCTCCTGCGCCAAATCCACGAAACATTCCGCCGCCTCAAGCAGCAACAACCCAAGCTCCTGGAAGAACTGCTGGCCGACGAGGCACTGTACCGGGAGCTGCAAGCCCCCATCTCCCGGGAGCAGCGCCTGCAAATGAAAGGGAACATGCCCTGGGGGGTGTTCTGCACGGTGGTCCGCACCTGCCTGGAATGCGAGGATGTGGAGCAAGCTCGTCGGCGGCTGGTGGAATACGCCGGCTTTGAGCGGTTGCTGGCAGTGCTGGAAGAGAACTTCTTCCGCCGCACCGATGTGCTTCGCTGTTTCCGGGTGATCCAAGAGGCTTGGGAGTTGTTAAAGTGGGAGATCGGCACTGCCCCGACCCTGAACTCCTACGATTTTCCGTCCTGGCTTGCTTTCCTGGACCAGGTGGAGGCTTACGATCCCCAGGTGGTGGGCCAGATGCGAGGTTTTCTTGAAGAACACCGCCAGGTGTGCGAAAGCATTCAGCGGGACCTGGATCGGGCCGTGGAGGAAGCCGAAGAACTGCGGGAGAAGATCAAAGAGCAAAACGAGGACTACAACGGGCTGCTG
>JALSGI010000675.1 GCA_026982835.1 Planctomycetota bacterium
TGGCCCGGCGAATCGGTCGCGGCATGGAAAAGTGGTTCCCCGAGCAGAGCGTGGAGGAGTACATCCGCCAGTGGGCCGCCGGCGTGCCGGAAAACCCCGAAACGGGCAAGTCGGGGCTGGACCGCTTGCTGGAAGAAGGCGTGTGGGAAGACACCGACTACCAGCCCTACTACCTGCCCTACTTGCGCCCCTTGAGCAAAGAGGAGCTGCAAGGGGCCAGCGTCGATCCCAAAACCGGCATCATCACCAAACAAGGCCGGGGCATCGGCATCATGTACCAGGGCCGCGCCGTGCGGGGATTTGCCACGCCCAGCCGCAAGCTGGAAATCAAGAGCTTGTTCGTCCAGCGGATCGGCCGCAACGAGGATTGCAGCCAGTTGATCGCCCAAGCCGGAGGGAAGGCCCGCAACCGCCCGCCCCAGCACCGCGGGCACCAGAGAGCAATCGTGCCCGTGCCCACCTGGTTCCAACTGCCCGAGCACCAGCACCTGCGCGACGACGAGCTGGTGATGACCAGCTTCAAGTGGAACGTGCACAACCACGGCCGCACGATGAACCTGAAGTGGCTGGCCGAAATCGTCCACACCAACCCGGCCTGGATCAATCCCGAGACCGCCCGGCGGCTGGGACTCCAGGACGGCGACTGGGTGGAACTGACCGCCTTCTTCTCCGAATACCTGGAAAAACAGGACCCGCACTTGGTGCATCACCACCAGCGTGATCCAGACTCAGGGCGGTTGGTGGCCGGGCGGCTGCGGATTCCGGTGGTCATCATGCCGGGGGTGCATCCGCGAGTGATCGCCATTTCCAACTCCTGCGGCCACTGGCAATACACGGCCGTGGCCCAAGCGCGGCGAAAGCTCTCCGGCGGCCACCTACTCGGCACCGAGCACCAGGCCCACCACGACGACGACTGGGTGCGCAACATGTGGTGGGAAGACCCCTCGGACGGCACGCCGGGCCGCTGGCAACAAAACACCGGCCGGGGCTGGAACCAGAACCGCATCTTGCCCATCGCTCCCGATCCAGTAACCGGCCAGCAGGCGTTCCACGATACGGTGGTTCGCGTGCGCAAACTGTAGCAAGAGGGATGGCGAGCCCGCGGCTTTAGCCGCGGGAGACGTGGAGGCCTGGGGGCTTGGGGGCGTGGCGAGCCGCGGGCGTAAGCCCGCGGTTGAACGGCGAGCCGCCGACTTCAGTCGGCGGAGGGCCTGGAGGCGTGGGGGCTTGGAGGCTTGAAGAGCCCCGCACGTCAGTGCGGGGAGGCGGCAGGGCCGCAGCCACTGGGAGCTTCCGCTCCGTTGCAAGAAAGAGCGTCAACTTGCCCAACAAGAGCCCCCCGCGTCAGCGGGGGGAGAGAGAGTAAAACGGCGTGCGGCTTGCGCCGTCTTGGGTCTTGGGTCTTGGGCCGGAGCTTCCGCACCGAGGGCTTGGAGGCGTGGAGGCCTGGGGGCTTGGAGGCGTGGCGAGCCGCCGGCGTGAGCCGGCGGTTGAACGGCGAGCCGCCGGCTTCAGCTGGCGGAGGGCCTGGAGGCGTGGGGGCTTGGAGGCTTGAAGAGCCCCGCACGTCAGTGCGGGGAGGCGGCAGGGCCGCCAGCCACTGGGATCTTCCGCTCCGTTGCAAGAAAGAGCGTCAACTTGCCCAACAAGAGCCCCCCGCGTCAGCGGGGGGAGAGAGAGTAAAACGGCGTGCGGCTTGCGCCGTCTTGGGTCTTGGG
>JALSGI010000676.1 GCA_026982835.1 Planctomycetota bacterium
GCGACAGGTCGAGCTGAGGGTGCGGGGCTGGCGCGGTACTCTCAGGGCGCGGGTTAAGGGCCCGTTTCTTCGGAGTGGTGCACCGAACGTGGTGGTGTTTTTAATCATCGTGGGAGGGTCTTCGAACCGTGGTCGGAAACGGCGACGGCCGGCGTACTTTTTGGTGCGGGCGGTCTGGCGGGGGAACCGGTACGTGCTGCCACTTCCGCTGGAGGTCCTGCTGTTTTGGTATTGCCAGCGGTGGGAAGTGGAGGTGATGCAGCGAGAGGTGAAGACGGGGCTGGGGCTGAAGCATGCGCGGAACTGCAGCGAGCTGGGTTCGGTGAACATCGTGCGGTGGATCAGCTACGGGTATGCCACGGCGGTGTTGGCGGCGTACCGAGCCCGGGGCTTAAAACCGCCAGGAGGTGCGACGGTGAAGTGGTGGCTGGGGGCGAAGCGTTGGACGATCCAGACGGTAATCGACGCGTTCCGGCGGATTTTTCTGGGGCGGCTGGAATTTCACCCCAGTTGTTCCTCGTCCGGGAACGACTTGGGGAAAATTCGCCAGTCCAAGGAGGCCCTGGGCAACCTTGTGCTGGCTGCCGGGCACCTCTAACGCCTAACTGGAATGTCTGAGGCACCCCTTCAGGGGCACTCCGACCGCCAACGATGGCCTTGAAAACCGGTTTTTCAAGGCCCGAAAGGCCAAACTCCAGAGCAGTGGTAGCGCGACCCGGCTCGGGTCCGCCCCAAACCCAATGGGCCCGCACGAGCGCAGGTAAAAACCGTCCGCGTCGAACAAACGAAACGCCACCCATCGACGGTGCGGAAGGAGGTTGCGGCCAATTACCCGCCGCCCGGCGGGACGAAGGGCGGGCCGGACCGCCGTCGCGCCGGCGACGGCGCATCAGTACCCCCGCCGGGCCCCGGAGGGGAGGGATCACCCACCAGCCCGCGCCCACACCCAGCCGCCTGCGCGGAAGCGCATTCATCGCCAGCCGCGCCTACTCCCAGCGGCGAGCCGTCTGGCTCGCCCCCATCGCTCCCCGAGAGGGAGCGATGGGCTCGCGGGCTTGCAGCCCCACCGCCGAAAAAAGGCCGGACCGTCGTCGCGCCGGCGATGGCGCGCGCTCTCTCCCGCCGCTTCGGCCCCCGGGCCGAAGCGGGCCCCGAGCCCGCCGCAAGGCGGGACCGGACCTCCGCCGCTGCGACGGCGGTGCACTGGTAGCGCGACCCGGCCCCGGGTCCGCCCAAAGCCATGCGGAGCAAGGAAGCGCTGGCAAAAATAATCCAGAGGAAAGCCAGAACCGACCGCCCGTCGCGGAACCGCTAATGGGGGTGCGCACTCTCTCGCCGCTTCGGGCCGCCCGGCCCGACACGGCCTGGAGCCTGCCGTTTGGGGGGCCGTGGGCTCCGCCTCGGCGACGGCGGAGCATTGGCAGCCCGACCGGGTCTCCCCTGCCGCCAAGGCGACGGGGCGAAACTGCCCGTGCCCAAACGGAAACCACGTCCGATGCCGAGCCACGGCCGGAGAACACAACGCTTCAATGGCGCCGTGGCGGGGGGGCTACGGAAAGCCGGGACACGTCACCCCGCGAACAATCCTAGCGCCAAGCTTCAATGGGGCCGTGGCTGGGGGGCCACGGAAACCCCATCCCACCACATGATGAGGCAACAACGGAATGTAATGCTTCAATGGGGCCGTGGCTGGGGGGCCACGGAAACCTGCGAG
>JALSGI010000677.1 GCA_026982835.1 Planctomycetota bacterium
GGCCACCAGCACCATTTGGCTTCCCGGCGGGACCCACGGGCCGATCTCCTGCCAGAGGTCGGCCTGGGGAGCAGGGGCAGTTCCCGGCAAGGGGGAGTCGGGCCGGGCGTGGGCTGGCGAGGAGTCGGCTTGTTGGCCCGGCTCAGGCAGCGGATCGGTTGCATCTTCCCACCCGGGAGCCAGCCACCAGAACAGCCCTCCCAGGACCAGCACTGCCAGCGTCATGGCCACCAGCGGCCCACGCGACTCCAGCACGCCGCGCCATCCCGGGGAGTGGGCCTCCGGCAGGGTTTCTTCCTTTTCCGGTGGAGCTGTCTCGGACCACGCCTGGACCTCATCCGGCGAGGCGGAACGATCCGGGGATTCCCCTTGGGCTGCTTCCGGCGGAGGGGTTTCGCCGGGGAGCTTGATGCCGGGGGCAGTGAGGTCCAGCCCCGCCTCGGCCATGTCGGCCAGTTGCTCAGGTTCTGGCTGGGAAGCAGGCAGCGCCTCGCCGAGGGCAGGTTTGCCCTCGGGCACGCCTTGCCCCGAGGCAGCTTCCGCGGCAGGCGAGGACTGCTTGGGCTGCGTTTGGGAGTGCTGGGGTTGGGAGGCCGGGTCGGCCTGAGGCACAGCAGGCTTTGCTTCCTCGGGGGACTGGGCGCCGCTGGTCTTCGGAGCCACCGCCTCCTTGCTTGTCGCAGAGTGCGATTGAGGCGAGTGGGGGCTTTGCGAGGACTTTGCCAGGGGGGATGCACCAGCGGGAGAAGAGGATCCGACCGCAGGCTCCCCTTCGGCCGGAGGCTTCCAGCCCGCAGGTGGCTCCACCAGCACCATGCTGCCGCAGCGAGGGCACTCGACGATCTGGCCCACCACGGCCACGCTGCGGACTCGCAGTCGGGCCGTGCAGGTGGTGCAGATGACCGAAAACAAAAAGCGGGCAGAATCCGACATGCCTGTTCCGATTCGTTCCTCGGCCGCGGCTTGCCCCGGCGCGGCAGCTTCCCGGGGGACGCGTCGCTTGGTCCCTTGATTATAGCACGAGGGGTGCGATTAAGAGGATTTTTGCTGCAATTCCGGGGGGATCGGCTCGCCCCGCTGCTGGGCGGCCTTGCGGGTGGTGATGATCAGCACCTCCCGGTCCCCCTCCTTGCGGATCACGTAGATCAGCTTTCCGTCCGGGTTGGCCTTTTTGAGGATGGTGCGGAGAATCTCCCCGGCGGGCCGGTCCTTCAGGTCCAGCCCGAACGACTGGTTCTTGGTGATCCCTTCCAACTGCAAATCCGCTCCCAGGATGCGCACCTCGTAGCCGATCTCCTGGCCGAACATCATCAGCGACTGCTCCAGCGTATCCCGCGGAAACGAAAGGCTGATGATCTTCCGCTTGAGCGTTTCGGCCAGGGTTTTGGGTTCTTCTTGCCCGGGAGGGCCAGCCGCCACGGTCACCCCGCCGGGGCCGCCCCCTTGTTTTTCCACCGCCAGCAAGAACGTGGCAAAGGCCAGGTTCGGCGCCGCCTGCGGAGGCAGGTAGCACCGCAGCACCGCCTGGCGGCGGTGCACGCCCGTGTCCGTGTAATGGACCACCTGTTCCAGCATGCGGGGGAAGCGAAACAGAATCCGGCGGCTGTAAGGGCTGATGTTGATCCGGGCGATCTGGTCTTCGACCACCGAAGGGAGCGAGGCCAGCTTGTCGTGGAACAGCCGGGCCAGGGAAGCCGGAGCCACATCCCCCGT
>JALSGI010000678.1 GCA_026982835.1 Planctomycetota bacterium
ATGGGGCCGTCCAGGATTTCCTCCAACTGGGGCTCCATCTCGTAGAATTTCGCTGCGTGGTTGCCCGTGGGCCCTAGTTTCCCGCCCAGGATTTGCAAGGCTCTTTTGACGTCGGGTCTGGTGGAGAGGGCGCGGTAGATGTTTTTGGATCGCTCACTCATCAACTGGATGCGGCGAAGGTAAACGGCCGCCTTCTGACGTTCCAGGGCATATTTCTTGGCGATGTCGTTCAGGGCAGGCACGCCCCGCTGACGCCGCTTCTCCCACCACCAGGTGGTTCGCTCCAAGGATTCCAGGTCCCGGCGCAGCCGATTCCGCTTGGCCCGCAGCACCCGCCTGCCCCGCGAACTCAACTGCGGAGATTCCAACTGCTGCTCCACCTGTTTTAACTCCGCCTCCAGCGGCCCCAATCGAGAGCGGACACGCTGGCTGTTTTTGCGAATGGCTTCGCGGAACTGGTCCTTGAGCGGCAACACCCGGTTGACCACTTCGTCGAACCGCTTCATCTCCTCGCGCAGTCGTTTTTCGTCTTCCAGAACCCAATAGTCCCCCTGGCGGGTCAGGCCGTGTTTTTTCATCACGGCCAGGGCTTGGTCCTCCTGGGCCGCAGCGGGCCCGGCCAGCAACGAGACGAGCAACACCTCTGCCAGCAGCATCTCCCACCGCATGTTGCGCATGGCCCTGCTCCTTTGTAGAAATGCCGCAAACTACGGGAACCCCCATCGCTTCAATTCAAAACCATCCTAACCCGCAAAACAAGACTTTTTCCGCAGTCCGACGGCCCCCGGAGGCCAAACTCGTTGAATCGGCCAAAGCCCCCCGGCCGAAACAGAAAAAAGAGACATCCAAGCGGATCTTCCTCGGTTCCAGGAGGCCAGCGGAACCATGTGGCGCGCGTTTTTTTGGGCCGTGGGAGTGTTCACGCTGCTGCTGGGGGCCCAGTGCCTGCTAGTGGACAAGGCCTTGCTGCGCAAGCGCGTGGCCGAAAAGTCCAATCTACCCTGGATCAAGGCCAAGCAACGCCCCCAGGAGTTTGTACCCCCGGACTGGGCCCCCTGGAGCCTGCTGTCGCTGGGGGCCATTACCATTCTCTACTCGATCACCATTCCTCGCCGAGCAGCCGGATAGCGGGCACATTCCGGGAGCTTTTTCGCAGGCCACCTGAAGCGAAGCGCCACGTGGCATGGCGAAAGCGTTTTTCCGCCGGCCACATCGTCGAGCACGCGTTTTTTTCCGCCGTGGCCGTCCATTTCATTAACCGCCGGCTCTGCCCGGGTACGTGTTTAGCGTGCAAGCACAAGAAGAAGCATTTCCAGAGTAAAAAGAGTCGAGCTTTGTCCGGCGAGCCCCGGACTTCAGTCCGGGGAGAGCCGAAGAAACGCATTCGGTTGTTTTTCTCCGCCGACTGAAGTCGGCGGCTCGCCGCTCAACCGCGGGCTTACGCCCGCGGCTCGCCGGTTGCAAGATTAACACTTGTTCTTGCATCGGAGCGGAAGCACCACCGCAAGACCCAAGACCCAAGACCCAAGACCTCCGGAGCGGAAGCTCCGGCGCAAGTCGCAAGCCGCAAGCCGCACGTCGCAAGCCGATGTGGTTTCTCCCCCCGCTTACGCGGGGGGCTCTTGGGCTTTCCGTCGGCTGAAGCTCGGGGCTCATCGGGTGCGGAAGTGCCGAGTCAAGCACCTCTGTGCTAGCTGGCTAGAGA
>JALSGI010000679.1 GCA_026982835.1 Planctomycetota bacterium
AGTTGGCCCAGTTGCACTTTCCGGATGCGATCCAGGTGTTGGACTGGTACCACTTGAGCCAGAAGGTGCACGAGGCGGCCCGAGAAGTGTTCGGGGAGGGGAACCCGGAGGGGCATGCGTGGGCCAAGGCGCGGCTGGAGGAGTTGCACGCGGGCCGGTGGCGTGAGGCGCTTCGGGCGGTGGAAGAGCTGCGGAAGCGTCTGCGAGGGAAGCGAAAGCGGGAGGCGTTACGTCGTTTGGCGGTGTATATCCGCCACAACAGCGGGCGGATCGACTATCCGCGTTATCGGGCGATGGGTTTGCCGGTGGGCAGCGGTGCGGTGGAGGGGACGTGCAAGCACCTGGTGGGGGCGCGGTGCAAGGGATCGGGGATGCGCAACTGGCGCAAACGCCGGGCCGAGGCGGTGTTGAGCCTTCGGGCGGCGCTGTTGGATGGAACTTTTGACCACCTTTGGACCACCTGCATCCGCCAGGCTGCCTGAAAACCGCCACAAAATTTCAGCCGCACCGGGGCCGTGGTGTCCGCTGGCTTTTACCCCTCCCGTTCCAGTTCCGCCTGGCAGATGGGGCAGCGGGCCTCTTGCACGTGGTAGCCCACGTCCCGCAGATGCGCATCGTGGGGATTTTCCCGCCAGGCGAGCAGGCGCTGGCGGCTGGGACACATCGCCCCCAGCTCCTGGATCACCCAGCGAACCACGTCACCGAAGCTCTCAAGTTGAGGAAGGGGATCACTCATTTGGTATTTTTATTGAGATTTTCCAGATCGTCTTCAAAAAAGATCGTCCACCTGGGCATCTCAATCCGGCTTGACCCGATGCAGGGTGAGAAACACCGAGCCTTCCACATCCTCGTGGCGGATGCGCTGATAGACCCAGCTTCGGGCTTGTCGAAGCCACTCATAGATCTGTTCCCGAGGAACCTGCATGGCCTGGGCGATCCGGGCCGGGGGCTCTCCGCGTAAGGCCCGTTCGTAGGCTTCCTTGATCCGCAGCCGTCCCGGGCGCTTTTCGCACCAGCGGACAAACTCTTCCAGCACCTGACTGAGCAGTATTCCTTGGCGGCCGCGGCGTTCGGCCTCCAGGGCCTGGGTGCTGGGCCCGGGAGCTTTTGCGGCCGGGGCCGTGTCGCTGCTGCGGCTACTGCCTGAAGAGCTCCCCTGCGACAGGGCCAGTTGCTCAAAGGCCCGGCGTTCCCAGCGGCGCAAGCGGTCCAGGGCCCGGTGACGCACGGCCGTGTAGAGCCAGCTGCGGAGGTTTTCTCCTTCAGGATTGCGCTGCAGCGCCTCGGCGAACACATCCTGCAGCACATCCTTGGCCTCGTCCCGCAGGCGGGGAAACGCCCGGCGGAGAAACCGCAGCAACTCCGCGTGGTAGCTCTCAAAGCGGCGTTGCCATTTTTGTTGTGCTTGATCTTCCGGGGGACTCACAAACGATACCCCTTCTGCAATTGCGGCTTGGCGGTCAGACCAGCTTGAGCTCCAGTTCCAACAGCGCGGCATCCGTGCCCCCGGCGGCCACCTGGCCCAGCCTTTGGGCCTCGTCCAGCTCGGCCTCTACCACCAGCCGGGCCGGGGGCCAGATGGCTTGCTCGGGCTGGGAGACGATGCCGGATGGGGTTTCCCACCAGGAGATGCCTTCTTGGGTCTCGACCAGCAGGCCTTGGTGACTCAGACGCAGCTCCACCTGGGGGCAGGGAAGCTCGGGGAGTACCACGTGGGCCGGAGCCTGCGGGGCCAGTACCAGGCGATCCCGCAGCAAAACCACGCAGGTGCTCTGTTGGGCGCCGAGGATCGCAAGCGTAGGGGCGTTCTGGAGCAGTGGATCCAGCACCGCCGTGGCCGAGCCGGGCACCGGCTGGCGAAACGTCCAACCTTGTTCCGGATTCCCCAACGCAAGCCGGTCGCCGTCTTGCAGGCCGGCGCTGCCCCGCACCGGCTCTCCGTTGAGCCACGCCGGGCAGAATTTGCGTTGCGGGTTGCGGCAGGCAGTTACCGACCACCCGGCACGATCGCAAAACAGCAGAGCGTGCCGACTCCGCAGCGGGCCTAGCAGCGGCACGTCCACATCTGAGCTGCGTGGTGTGCCCAGGCACACCTGGGCCTGGGGGACCACCAGGGCCAGCTGGCCCAGCAGAAAACGCCCCCTTCCGGTCGCTGGCACGGGGGAGTGCGGTACGGGGATTGCGGCCAGTTGGGGGACGATCTGCCGGGCCAGGGCCTCCAGTTGGTCGTCGTGGACGCAGAGCCGTCGGGCTTGCTTCCAGTAGTGGTAAGCCGCCTGGGGGTCTTTCCGATCCAGGGCCTGGCGGCACTGGGCCAGGTAGCGCCGGAAACGCTCCATCCGTTCCTGGATTTCCTGCCGCAGGGGGCTGGCCGTGGTGGTCGATCCTGCGGCCTGGACCATCTCCAGGGCCGTGTGCAGGTGCCCCTGGTCGAGTTGCCGCCGGGCCTGTTGCAGTTTTTCTTTTTTCCAGTGCCGCAGTTGTTGCTCTTTTCGTAGGGCTTGCTGGATTATCAACTGCAAGTGGCGGGCTTCTCCATCAAGCTTTTGGCAACGGGCGGCAAGCTCGATCTGTTCCTGGGCGGCTTGCCACTGCTGCTGCTCGGCCAGCTGGCGAGCCTGGGCCACCAGCTCCCGGCCTGCCTGCAGCTTCAGCTGCACCACGGCCTTGTGCTGCGGGTGTTTGCTGGCAAGCAGCACCCGGGCCGCTTCGGCCGTCTGGCCCTGCCGCAGGTACTCCGCCGCCACTTTGCATTCGTGAGGGTCCAGCCATCCCATGATCCGGCTCCTATCTGAACAGATTATGCCCTTGGGCCCGGCAAAAGGCCAACGTTTTTCTAACAGCTCTTTGAGAAACACAAGCACGGGAGGGCGAGGCCGCAGCCGAGATGTTTTTTTCAGGAATTGCGACAAATCTAAATTAAGTTTTTGTCCTGGAAATGGACTTCTTCAACGGGCAGCTAAAGCAGCCACCATCCGCCGGCCGTAAGCAGTCCCAGCAGGGTGAGCGTGCCTGCGACCAGCACGCCGCGGTGGTAGCCTCCGGTGGCCCGATCCAACGGAACCAGCAGTCCCAGCCCCAGCAACCACACTCCCACCGTGCCCAGCCCCCTCAGCAGCCACCGCAAGTGCACGCGCCGCCGGTCCTGCCGGAGATGCTCGCCCCAGCGGACAAGCACCCGTTCCGGCAGCGAAACTTCGATCACCACCCGGGCCACAAAACCGTAGGGTTTTTCTTCTAGTTGAGATTTTACTTGAGATTGCACGCCGGGCTGTTCTAAAAGCCAGGCCCACTGTTCGGGAAGCCGTTTGGAATCCAGCTCGACGGCGAATCGCTCCCGAGCCAGTTGGGCCAGTTGCTGGAAAAGCTCCGCTCGGGCCTTGGCTTGGGCCAGGTGCCGAGCCTCCAGCGGCTCCAGGCCCACGCAGCGGCCGCTGGAGGCAAACAAGCTGTGGTGGTCCGCCGAGCCGGTTCCGGCCTGACCGAAGGCGGCTGCCTGCACCAGCAACACCAGCAAGCCCACCAGCACGCTTTGCAGCCGAGTCATCGCCAGGCTCCTTTCGTTGCTTGCGGACCACCACGATCTGGCACCACGGGGAGAAGGCCCCGTCCCAGCCCTTGCGCCGCCTGCCCGAGGGACAACCTACTTCTGCCCGAACAGCTCGTCGAACCGCTCGGTCACCGGGCGGCTGTCGGCCTCCACGGGGATTTCGTCCTCGCTTGCGTTGCGGGTGTGGTCGATCGTGCGTTGCAGTACGCGGATGCGGGTTTCGACCTCGCGGGCCAGCTCCTTGGCCTCGGCCAGCTTCGAGCCGTCCATGTGCAGTTCCCCGGCCGCCGCGGCTGCTTCGGCCAGCTTCAGCTCCGCCTGCAACTGCTCGGCCTTGGCCAGCAGGTTCTCGTACTGCTGGCGGTACTGACTCACCTTGGCCTCGGCCGCATGGAGCGTCTGCCGACGCTGGGCGAGCAATTGCCGCTTGGCCGCCAGGTGATCCTGCTGGGTCTGGTAGCGTTCCAGCCGCCGGGCCAGGTCCCGCTCCACTTCGGCCCGGGTGTAGATGCGGTCGCCGAAGCGGTACTCGGACTGCTCTTGTCGCAGCGCCTCGCGGAGCTTGCGCATTTGGGCCAAGGCCTTTTGCTGCTGGGCTTCCATCTGCGCCACCTCGCGCTGCAGGTACTCCACTTCCACCTCCAGTTGGGCTACCACTTTCTGGTTGCGGCGAATCTCCGGCTCCAGGTCGCGGATCATCTGGTCCAGCCGCTTCAGGTCGAAGGAGATGGGCGTGGCGTCGCGGATTTGCCGACCCACCTCGCTCCAGGCAGTCTTGAGGTAGCTCCAGGTAGTGGCCACGCCCAGGCTGCTTACCACCAGGGCCACGGCCCCCAGGGCCACCCAGTTGCGGGCGATGCGTGCGAACATGGCTTGTGCCTCCTTTGGGTTGAGGAAGGGAAACTGCCTCGGGCCACCGCTTAGCCCTCTATAGGGGAGAGCGAAGCCGGAGGGTGCATCTGGGAAAAAATCGGGGCAGAATTTGGGGGATTTTTTGCTGTCCCGGGATCGCATCGCCTAACATGTTGTTTTTAAGAGAGTTACGGCAAATGCTGTTCATTCCCCTATCCCGCGGCATGCTTGCGCTTGTTCTTACTGCGGAACGGAAGCTCCCGGCTCGCTGTTCAACCGCCGGCTCACGCCGGCGGCTCGCCATCCCTCCACGCCCCCACGCCCCCAAGCCTCCACGCCCTCCCCGCACTGACGTGCGGGGCTCCTCCGGGAGCTTACGCTCCCGGCTCGCCATGATGCGGAGAATCAGTCTCTGCTCCTGGTGTTGAAGTCGCTTTAATCTCCGCCAGCTGAAGCTGGCGGCTCGCTGTTCAACCGCCGGCTGACGGCGCGCGGCTCGCCGGTTGTAAGAAGAAACGTTTTTTCTTGCTTCGGTGCGGAAGCACCGGCGCACGCCGCACGCCGATACTGTCTCTCCCCGCACTGACGTGCGGGGCTCTGTATCCCTCCATGCCCCCAGGCCTCCAAGCCCTCCCCGAGCTGAAGCTCGGGGCTCGCCGGTTGCAAGAAGAAACGCTTATTCTTGCTCCGGAGCGGCAGCTCCGGCGAGCCGCGTGCGTGAGCACGCGGTTGCTCAAAGCGGCACAGCGGTTGTCCTGGTTCAAGGTAACCGGGAGCTTACGCTCCCGGCTCGCTGTGATTTGTTTTCTTGCACTGGTGCGGAAGCACCGCCGCAAGACCCAAGACCCAAGACCCACGACCCAAGACGGCGCAAGCCGCACGCCGATTACCGCAGCAGCGGAGCGAACACCCCTTGCAGGGCGTCGGCCATGCGCAGCATGCCCAGGTCGTTGGGGTGGGAGCCGTCGGTGGTGGCCTCGCCGTCGCTGCCCAGGAGCTGTTCAGCAGGGACGTAGTGCAGCCCCTTGACGCCCCTCTTCACCAGCTCCTGGTACTTCTGGCGAAACGCGCGGTGGTTGCCCTGGTTGCGTCGGCGCCTGGCGGTGACCAGCACCCCGTCGGCATAGAAGCGATCCTCGACCAGCACGATGGGCACGTTGGGCCGGTGCTTGCGCAAGCGGAGCACGAAGGGCACGGTGCGTTTTTCCACTTCCTCGGGCCGGAGGTTGGGCAGGCAATCGATGCCATAGACGGCCGCCTCGAGCTGGCCCAGCAGATCGGCCAACTCCAGCTCCAGCCGCCCGTTGCCCGAAAAACCCAAGTTCACCACCGGGCAGCCGAGCCGGCGGCCCAGGATGGCCGGAAAGGCCATGCCGGGGCGGCTGGCGCAGGCTCCGTGGGCGATCGAGGTGCCGTAATACACCAGCAGCCCCTTGCGGCGCGGGGGGATGGGACGAAACACGGCCCCTTGCGGCACGCCGATCTCCAGCTTCTCCACCCCGTTGTAAAGCGGCAGATAGACCACAAAGCGGCGTGGCTCGGGGGCCGGGTCCAGCCCCGTGGCCAGCGCCCCTTGCACCTGCTGGCCCCGGGGACGGGAAATCCCCAGCCAGTGCCAGCCGCGGCGGGGCAAGTGCACGTAGAGGTCCAGCCCGCTTACGCCCGTGGCGGGCATGTGGTACATGGCCAGCCGGGGCGAAAGCAGCCGGTAGCGGGCGTAGATGGCCGTGGCATCGGTGGCAAAGTGGACGCACATGCCGGCGCTGTGCCGGGAGAGGTTCCACACGGCCGGGCGCACCTGCCTTCGGGCCTGGGCCGGCAGGCGGTCGTAGTAGCGGAGCGTCTGCTCCCAGCCGCGCCCCTCCACCCCCCAGTGCTCCACGTCGTACCAGGCGATGCCTTTTTCCACTTGGGGTTCGACCTGGGGGGCAGCCTCTGTGGCCGGGGCCTTCCGGGCGGCAGCTCCTGCCAGTACGAGCGAGGCGGCTCCTGCTTGCATCACTTGGCGGCGGCTTGCGGCAAAGCGGCTCATGGTGGGTCCTTTCCGATTTGGCAAACTGGGTCGAAGGCGCAAAAACACGTGCCATCATAATGGCCCCCAAGGCCGAAAACGAGCACCCTGCGGCATTTCCCCCCGCTGCTAGCATCCCGGTGCTGCTCTAGGCTCAAGGGGACCGTTTTGGCATATTCGCAGCAGGCGCCGGTGGCATTGGATGGCTGGGGATTGGCGGATTTGCTGCCTGCGGCGGCAGGTTCGGTTATCCGGGGGTGCGGCTTTCGCTTGCGGCCGTTTGAGCCAAGGAGGGCGGCCATGAAGCTCAGCGTGCTGATCCCGTTCCGCAGGGCCGACGCGGCACTGCGGCAGCAGCTTGTCCGCCTGGAACGCGAACTGTTGCCCCAGCATGTCCCCTGCGAGCTGGTCCTGGTGGCCGAGGGGCCAGGGGGCCATTTGCCGCACTGGCTGTTTGCCGCCACAAGCGAAGAAGTTGGTCCGAAGCGGCAGGTGGTGCGCCTGCGTCGCCCCCAGGGACCGGCGGCGGCCGTGGCCGCGGCGATTCTGGCCGCCCGGGGCGAGCTGCTGGTGCTGGTGGCCCCCGGGGCTGCTTATCCCCCTTCGCTGGTCGAGGAGCTGCTGAACCACCTGGTGCGGGCCGACCTGGTTTGGGCTCGTCGGCGTCGGCGGGGCTGGCGGCGGCTGGGGGCTGCTCTGCGGGCGGCTCCCAGCCGGTTGGTGCTTGGTCCGCTGGTGCGTGATCCGGAGTGCCTGCTTTGGGCCGCCCGGGCCGAAGTGTTCCAAGGGCTGGAGCAGGCCCTGGCCTTTGTGCCCGTTTTGCCCTGGTGGGTGGCGGCACAAGGATACCGCGTGACCCAAGTGACCATCTCCCCGCAAGGCCCCCAACGCTACCGGGTGCCTGTCCCCTGGCCCTGGCAACTGCTGGCCGCCCGGACGCTATTGCGACGCAGCGAGCCGGTGCAGTGGGAGCGGGTTGCTTCCCCCGCCGCAAATACCCAGGCGTTGCATCATCCCGATCCTTCCACCGAAAGAAATAAGGCCGCATGAACGCTTCGCCTTTGCCTGCTGGTGCCGGCGGCAAGCCGCTGCACGTGTTTTTCAGCGCCGGGGAACCAAGCGGCGATGAGCACGCCGCGGCCCTGCTGGACCAACTGCGGCGGCAGCACCCGCGGTTGCAGGCCAGTGGGCTGGGCGGCCCGCACCTGGCCCAAGCCGGCTGCCGGCTACTGGCCGACATGACCCAACTGGCCGTGATGTGGTTTGCCCGGGCGCTGTGGCACTTGCCACGGTTTTATCGCTTGTTCCGGCAGGCCCGTGCCCACCTGCAAGCCCAAAGGCCCGATGCCGTGGTGCTGGTGGATTACCCGGGTTTCAACTGGCACGTGGCCCGGGCGGCCCACCAACTGGGTATCCCCACCTTTTACTATTGCCCGCCGCAGGTGTGGGGCTGGGCGCAGTGGCGGGTGCGAAAGATGCGGCGCTTTGTGGATCATGTGCTTTGCTGCCTGCCGTTTGAGCAGCAGTGGTACGCCCGGCACGGCTGCCGTGCGGTGTGGATCGGGCATCCGTACTTCGACCACGTGGCCGGTGCCCAGGCGGACCAGCAGTTGGTGGATCAGCTCCAGCGGTCCGGCCCCGTGGTGGCCCTGCTGCCCGGCTCCCGTCTCCAGGAGGTAAAGCAAAACCTGCCCTGGCTGCTGGATGCGGCCGGGTACATCCGCCAGCGGTGCCCCCGGGTGCATCTGGTGGCCGCCGCCTACGGGCCGCCGCATGCGGAGTTGATCGAACAGGCCACGTGCCGGCGCCCTGGCTTGCCTGTTACGGTGGTCACAGGCGACACGCTCAGTGTGATCCGCGCGGCTCGGGCGGCCCTGGCCGTCTCCGGTTCGGTTTCGCTGGAGCTGCTTTCTTGCCAGGTGCCCACGGTCATTTTCTACCGCGTCTCTCGCCTGGCCTGGCACGTGCAACACCGCATGAAGCGCGTGCGGTACATTACGCTGGTGAACCTGCTGGCCAGTCGGGAGCCATTTTTGCAGGCCCCCTTCACCTACGACCCGGAAGCCCCCGGGGCCGAAGAGGTGCCGTTTCCGGAGTATCTCACCTGGCGCAACCCTGCCCAAGGTGCGGCTCGGCGCGTGGTGCACTGGCTGCAAGACGAAGCGGAGTACCGCCGGCGTGTGGACTGGCTGGCCCGGCTCAAAGAGCAGTACGGCCGCACTGGGGCTTGCCGCCGGGCGGCGGAGTACATTTTGCAGGCTCTGTTGGCGGAGGATTCTTCTTGCGGCAGCAGACCTGCGGCCGCTTGAGGTGCCCTCCCCCCGCTGACGCTGGCGGCTCGCCAACCACGTGCTGACGCACGCGGCTCGCCGATACATGAGAACTCGCGTTTGTTCTTGCCGTGGAGCGGAAGCTCCAGCGCAACGGCGCACCGCGCAAGCCGCAAGCCGATTATGTTTCTCCCCCCGCTGACGCGGGGGGCTCCTCTTCGCCGACGGAAGTCAGCGGCTTGCCGGTTCTCTGCCAGCTGAAGCTGGGTACGTGTTTAGCCAGCTAGCATGGGGATGCCAGATGTGGTGCTTCCGCACCTAGCAGGAACAGAACGCGTTTGTGGAAAACAACGCGCACGGTGAACCTGCGGCTCACCAGGAGGTTCGCCCTCCCGGAGCTTCCGCTCCGATGCAAGAACAGACGCCGATTGGCGCAACTGGGAGGGCGAGGTCACGGCCGAGCCGCTGGAGTGGAAAAGAGTATTGGTTTTGTTGGGCGCTTTCTCACAAGGGAGCTCCTCCAGCACAAACACAATAATCATTGATAGCACGCTAAACACGTACCACGCACGCGGCTCGCCGATACGTGAGAACTCGCGTTTGTTCTTGCCGTGGAGCGGAAGCTCCAGCGCAACGGCGCACCGCGCAAGCCGCAAGCCGATACTGCTTCTCCCCCCGCTGACGCGGGGGGCTCTTGTTGGGCAAGTTGAAGCTCTTTCTCGCTCCGGTGCGGCAGCACCTGCCCAAGACCCAAGACCCAGGACCCAAGACCCACGACCCCTCACCGGCGTTTTGTCTGGACCGCCTGCGGCAGAAGCGGTACAATCGGCCAATGGATCAATGGCTGTGGATGCCTTCTGACACTCCGGCGTCCACATCCTGTGGTTTGGGTGCCCAGCAAACATTTCTCCAGGGAGGAATGAACGATGCGAGCCATTGGATTGACCGGTCTTTTGCTCTCGGTGCTGCTGGTGCCAAGCGCCTGGGGCGAGCTCAGCGGCGAGTATTTCGAGATTCGCACCTGTGATATCTACACCGGGCCTTGTTTCGCCAATGCCGAGGTGGGCCTGACGGGCAAAGACGCCCTGCTGGCTTGGAGCATCGAAAAGGGCTCTTACCAGGGGGTGAACCTGGCCGGGCTGAAGGTCATTGCCGTGATCTCCGCCTCCGACACCCTGGGCTACGGCGGCGGGGTGGTGGTCAATCCGGAGCCGATCCGTTCGGTGATCCTGGTGGATGCCCAGGCCACGCCCCGGCAGCGGCAGGCCCTGGTGGCGATGGTGCGTGCCCGGGCCGGTCGCGTGCTGGGCGAAGTGGTGCGCGTGATGCAAGTGCCCATCGAGATGAAACTGGACCACGTGGAGATGGTGGCCTATGTGAAAGCCGGGCGCATGGTCCACGCTCTCACCCGCAAGCTCTGCGATGCCGACCATGTATGCACCAACGAGGTGATCTTCTACCCGCCGCTTGCCCCGGTGGATAACGCCGCTCCGGCGGTGGTGGTCAGCGGCGGTTATCGCGGCCGGGGCCTGGGCGTGCAGTGGGAACTCAACGGCAGCCGCAGCGCGTTTTTGGCCACGTTCCAGTACGAATAACGGTGCCATTGCAGGGAATGGATAACCCTTCCTTGTCTTTGCCGCGCTGGATGCCCTAGCCCAGCGCGGCGTTTTTGTTTGCCGGGTGGGGGCCGACAAAATAAAATCGCAGCCAGAAACGTAACCGTCCCTCCGCGTTCCCGCCTGCCGAGGAGTCCCGCCGATGAAACGCTGCTGGTTCTTAATGCTGCTGGCCGTTGCCGCTTTGGTTCCGCAACGCGCCGCCCAGGCACAATCCCGGGAGGAAGCCCCGCGGATGCTGTTCGTGACGCAAAGTGCCGGGTTTCGCCATCGGGCCGTCACTCGCCGCGGCGGGCAACTGGCCCCGGCCGAACAGGTGATGCAACAACTGGCCGTCTCCAGCAACTTGTTCCGCGTGGACTGCACCCAGGACGTGCAGCGGGACTTCACCAAGGAAAACCTGGCCAACTACCGCCTGGTGATGTTCTACACCACCGGCAAGCTCCCCATCCCCCAAGAGACCCTCGATTGGTTCCTCAACGTGTGGCTCAAGCAGCAAGGCAACGGGTTTCTGGGCGTGCACTCGGCCACCGATACGTTCAAGAACTACCGGCCCTACTGGGACATGATCGGCGGCACCTTCAACGGCCACCCGTGGAACGCCAACTCCCGGGTGACGATCACCGTCCATGAGCCGAACCACCCGATCTGCCGGCCCTGGGGGCGGGAGTTCCAGATCACCGACGAAATCTACCGCTTCCGCAACTGGCAGCCGGAAAAGGTGCGCGTGCTGATGAGCCTCAACATGGCCAAAACCCAGCTCAAAGCGCCCTATCACGTGCCGGTGGCCTGGGTCAAGCAGTACGGCAAGGGGCGGGTGGCCTACATCAGCCTGGGCCACCGCGTGGATGTGTGGCACAATCCCAAATACCAGAAGGCGCTGTTGGGTGCGGTGCGGTGGCTGCTGGGGCTGGAAGAGGCCCCGGCCAAGCCCAACCCGGAGCTCTCGGCCGCCGAGGAACAAAAAGCCAAGGCCGCCTACGAGCAGTCCAAGCAGAAGAAGTAACACGGGCGGTGAGGGCCAGCGCCGAGCTTCAGCTCGGGGAGGGCCTGGAGGGCGTGGCGAGCCGCCGGCGTCAGCCGGCGGTTAGAGAGCGAGCCGGGAGCGTAAGCTCCCGGAGGAGCGTGCGCACGTCAGTGCGGGGGGCTTGGGTCCTGGGTCTCGGGTCTTGGGCAGGTGCTGCCGCACCGGAGCGAGAAAGAGCTTCAACTTGCCCAACAAGAGCCCCCCGCGTCAGCGGGGGGAGGAGCAGTATCGGCTTGCGGCTTGCGCCGTGCGCCGTTGCGCTGGAGCTTCCGCTCCACGGCAAGAACAAACGCGAGTTCTCACGTATCGGCGAGCCGCGTGCGTCAGCACGCGGTTGGCGAGCCCCGGGCTTCGTACGTGTTTAGCGTGCCAGCATAAGACGAAGCGCCCCAGAGCAAAAGCAAGCCGAAGGCTTGCCAGCCTTGTAGCCGGTGGTCGGAGCGGAGCGGAGACCACCGGAAAGCGACGGCCTTTCTCTCACCCAGCACCCCGACAGGGGTGCCAGAAACCAACGGATCGTTCCTC
>JALSGI010000680.1 GCA_026982835.1 Planctomycetota bacterium
TTCTGCAAGGCACCGAGCTGGTCGGGCCGACCCTCTCGCGGGGCAAGGCCCGCTCCCAGAAAACCGCCCGGCGGCTCTCGGTGCTGGAGGCCCTGGAGGTGCTGCAACGGCGCGTCGAGCGGCTGTTGCGGGAGATTCGCCCGCGGCTTGAGCGGCTGGGGCTTTCCTCGGGCCAGCTCCCCCGGGCCGACCAGGTGGTGCAGAAGCTCACCGGTGACTCGGCCCTGCTGACCCGGCTGCGGCAGGGGAAGCGTTTTTTCCTCCGGGCCGGGTGGAAGCGCGGCAGCTCGCTTCGGCTTGAGTTTCAAGCCTGGTTCGAGGACGCCCCGCAGCGGCGCTACTCGGCTTCGTTTTTGTTTGGGGCAGCCGGGGTGGCTGCGGCCCGCTCCGCCCCCGGACCCGGCACCCCCCAGGCCCGCTCCAGCGACGGCTCCGGCTCGCCGCCCCCGGGCGACCCCGGCACCAACCAGCCCCCCTGGGCCGAAGACGATTACTACTCGGTGCTGCACGACCAGACGCTCTCCGACCCGGCCCCCGGCGTGCTGTGGAACGACTTCGACCCCGACGGCGACTCGCTCACCGCTCAACTGGTTACCGCTCCCCAGAACGGCTCAGTTACGCTCAACCCGGACGGCTCGTTTACCTACGAGCCCAACCCCGGCTTTGCCGGCCAGGATAGTTTCACCTACCAGGCCAGCGATGGCACCCAGGAAAGCAACACGGCCACGGTGTGGATCGACGTGGTGAACAACCCGCCGCAGGCCGCGGATGACGGCCCGTACCTGGTCACCTACGAATCGCCCCTGGAGGTGGACGCCGCCCAAGGGGTGCTGGCCAACGACTTCGACCCCGACGGCGACCCGCTCACCGCTCAACTCCTCACCGCTCCCCAGAACGGCTCACTTACGCTCCGCCCCGACGGCTCGTTCACCTACGAGCCCGACCCCGGCTTTGCCGGCCAGGATAGTTTCACCTACCAAGCCAGCGATGGGATTGATACGAGCCTGGTGGCGATGGTTGTGCTGGATGTCAGCGCGCTGGACCTGGACATCCACAAGCCCAAGGTGATCGACGACACCGAACCGGCCGTGCCGGAAAAGGACGAACGGACCGTGGGCGCCCAGACCTGGGAGAACCTGGACAACGACGACAAGGACACCCAGTACGATATCGATGACCAACAAGTGAATGGGGACAACGAGCTGGTGAAGCTGGTCCTGAAGGTCAACGCCGCGGCGCATCCCCAGGGCACGGCTCGCCTCACGGCCACACAAGGGGCCGGCAACAGCCGCGTCTGGACCACCCCGAACAAAGGCACCCAGTACACCCTGGGCGATCCGCTTGATCTGGCCCAGGACTTCCAGCGCCAGGGCGACTCCTGGGTGAAAAACCTCTGGGTCGAGGGTATTGCTCCCCATGCCCAGCAGCGGGGCACCGTGCTGCAACTCTCCCTGGACAATGTCCCCCAAACCGACGAAGTGGCCCTGACCGTGCTGGGACTGCAAGGCCTGGACTGGATCGGTCAGAACAATTCCGTACGTAACAACAATGAATTGGACGCCGACCCCAACTTCGCCGACAACATGCCTGAGAATTTCTATCTGCGGGCGGTTCGGGTCTTCCCCGGAGCCCGGCTGGATGCCAACGGCCAGGTGGGTGCCAAGCTGGACAAGGTCACCCTGCGGGCCACGCTGAC
>JALSGI010000681.1 GCA_026982835.1 Planctomycetota bacterium
AGCCCTGGTGCGGCATGGGGACCTTGCGGCCCGGCTCATCGCCACCCACGGAGATGAAGCAGCCCAGGTCCTGGCCCAACTCTCCCGACGCAACGCCCGACGGCTGGCCATGATGATGGACGATCCGGTGTGGAAAACCGCCCGGGAACTGGGCAAGGAAAAAGACTTGCTTGTGACGCTGCGTCGGTGGGGGGACGAGGCAATGGACTTCATTTGGAAAAATAAGGGCGCACTGGCCGTGGCGGCCGTACTGATTACGTTTTTGAACAACCCCGAGGCGTACATCAAGGGGGCGCTGGTCCTGCCGGGGACGGTTGCTCGGGAAGCGGCTCGCCAGGTGAACTGGACGCTGGTGGTGCTGGTGATCCTGGCCGTGGTGGTCGTGTGGCTCCTGTTGCGGCATCGCCGGGCGGCGGCCGCAGCCGGAAGCAAGTAGCGCCTCCGAGGAAAACAGGAACAAACGAGAGTGCGGCTGGAACGAGATTTCACTCCCACAAAAAGGAGAAAACGATGAGCTGGACGACCTATGTGTTAATCGGCCTGGTGGTGCTGGTGTGGCTCAACCTGAGGGCCTTTATGCGAACCTGGAAAAAAGATCGAGACGCCCTCTGGCAGGCTCTCAATAGCCGCGACGCGCAAATCGCAGAACTGTCGAGGAAACTGGAAGAGCCCGAAACATCCAACGATTCTTCGGATTTGGTGCCAACATCGGAGTTGAAAGATTCCGAGGAGGACGACGGGGGAACCATCGTGCTCGGGTAGGAGAAATTGCCAGGCCAGGGCTGTAGCCGGGAGCCAAAGGCATACCCGAGGGCGTCAATACGACAAAACGGTCCCAGCAGCCTGGCCCTTTCGCAAAGTGCGGTCGGTTGCCATGTCGGACCCCCGGGATGTCCGTCGCGTGCAGGAAAAAATTTTCCTCCAGGTGGTGCGCGGGCAGCGCCCCTGGAACGAGCTGAACGACTTCGGCTGGTTCATCTACCGCACGCCCGAAGCCTGGGTCTTCCAGGAGGAACCGCTGGATCCCCCCGTGATCCTCTCCGTGCAGGATATCCTCCAAGGGGCGGAAAACCTGGCCCGGGATCCGGTCATGCTCCAGCAATGGGCCATGTTCCTGATGGGAAGCGGCGACTACGAACTGGACGAAAACACACCCGAACCCGACCACGATTTGCTCTACGATGCGTTGTGGGACTTCGCCTTTGGGGACATCCCGGCCGGAATGGAACGCCTGGGCAAGCTGGGCAACCGGTAGGAGGCTTTTTTCCTGGAGCCGCGTCATGGATCCGGTGAGTTACAATCTGCTGCAGGCCATTGCCCGGCACGACGGCCAGTGGAGCTGGTATCAACTGGACCGCATCATCGACCCCGGCAATTGCCCGAGGGCCAGCTACTCATCGACGTGCTGGCCGAGCTTGGCGGGGAGGGTTCTTGATTCCCCCGGGGGAATGTTCCAAAATACCGATCTTGAATCGTTTTGCGCCGCTTGTTTGCTTGGAGCGGAGCTGCGCTTTGCGGCCGCCGTTGCCGCGGCGATTTCCCCCGGTTGCCCTGCCTCCTGCCCGACTTGCCGGAGCCGAAAGCGATGGTGTTTGAGCACATCGAGCAACTCAAGCGGGACTGGACCGACCAGTTGGTGCTGGTGGACGACTCGCGTCCGGAGCTGGCCCGGTTTGCCAAGAAGGTGGGCCAGGT
>JALSGI010000682.1 GCA_026982835.1 Planctomycetota bacterium
ATGGTGGAAACAACCGCATGCTCACGCATGCGGCTCGCCAGAAGGCACGGCCGTCAGCAATTGGGTGCTGCTGCGCCAGTGGAAAAACGAACAACACACACGGCTTCTCTCCGGGCGAAAGCCTGAAGCTGACCGCGAAAAGCCGCCGCTGCCGAGTGACCTCGAGCAAGCCAAATGCCCTCCTTGCTGGATGAAACCATTCTGGATCACCTGCGTTTCCTCTACGCAGAGCAGGCACCCCAGGTGGCCAAACAGCTGGCCCAGGTGGTGCAGAACCGCCGGGAACAGCTTGCGGCCCAGCGGCGCCCCCCGTTGGATCAGCGCGACGCGGTGCTGATCGCCTACGCCGACCAGGTGCAAGAGGACGCTCGGCTGCGGCAGGCCCCCAGCGCCCCGCCGGAGCCGGATGCTCTGGCCCCGGAGCCGGCGCCGCTGGAGATGCTGCGCCGCTTCTTGCACCAGGTGGAGCTTGCGGGCGTGCTCAGCACGGTGCATCTGCTGCCGTTTTTTCCCTATTCGTCCGACGACGGGTTTTCGGTCATTGATTACTACCAAGTTCACCCGGAGCTTGGCACCTGGGACCACGTGGCCCGCCTGGGCCGCAGTTTCCAGTTGATGTTCGACCTGGTCATCAACCACATCTCGCGCCATAGTGCTTGGTTTCAGGGCTACTTGCGGGGGGAGGAGCCGTTTCGGCGGTACTTTATCGAGATGGACCCTGGAGCGGATCTTTCCCAGGTGGTTCGCCCGCGCAGCCTGCCGCTGCTGACCCAGGTGAAAACCAGCCGCGGCCCTCGCTGGGTGTGGACCACCTTCAGCCCCGAC
This sequence comes from Planctomycetota bacterium, assembly GCA_026982835.1. GTDB lineage: Bacteria > Planctomycetota > Planctomycetia > Pirellulales > S012-138 > S012-138. The sequence continues at coordinate 826 of JALSGI010000682.1, forward strand.
CAGGTGGACCTGAACTACCACGAGCCGCAGTTGCTGGTACAGATGATCGACGTGGCCTTGTTCTACCTGGCCCAAGGGGCACGCATCCTGCGGTTAGACGCGATTGCCTACTTGTGGAAGGAACTGGGCACGCCGTGCATCCACCTGCCGCAGACGCACCGCGTGGTGAAGCTGCTGCGGGCGCTGGTGGACCGCTTTGCCCCCGGGGCGGTGCTGCTGACCGAAACCAACGTGCCGCACCGGGAAAACGTCTCCTACTTCGGCCAGGGGGACGAGGCTCACATGGTCTATCAGTTCAGCCTGCCGCCGCTGCTGCTGGACGCGGTGCTGCACCAGGACCCGAGTCCCTTGCGGCGCTGGCTGCTTCAGTTGGAACCACCGCCGCCGGGGTGTACGTTTTTCAACTTCACCGCCTCGCACGACGGGGTGGGCGTGCGGCCGCTGGAGGGGTTGGTGAACCAGGATCGCTTTGCCCGGCTGATCGAAGCCGTCAAACAGCGCGGCGGCCATGTAAGCACGCGCCGGTTGCCGGATGGGAGCGATGCCCCCTACGAGCTGAACATCACCTACTTCGACGCCGTGGGCGAGCCGGGGATTTCCACCCAAGAGCACGTGCGGCGTTTCTTGCTCACCCAGGCGGTGATGCTGGCGTTGCAAGGCGTGCCGGGGATTTACTTCCACTCGCTAGTGGCCACGCCCAACTACCACCAGGGCGTGCAGCAGCGCGGCTATGCCCGGGCGATCAACCGCCGCAAGTACGGCTACCGGGAACTTTTGGCCTTGCTGGCCCCGCCGCAGGGAGCCCCGCGGCTGGTGTTGGAAGGGTTCCGCCGGTTGCTTGCCGCGCGGGGCAAGCAGCGGGCGTTTTC
>JALSGI010000683.1 GCA_026982835.1 Planctomycetota bacterium
CTCTGTGGGAGCAAGGCCCCCGGTGGGACCTGGGTCGGACCACAGCGGTGCGGGTGGCCAAACCGCTGCCCGCGGTACAACGGCTGGAACAAGTGCGTTACCGCCTGCGGGTGCCGCCCCGGGCCGCGCTTCATGTGCCCCCGCTTCCCCCCTGGCAGCAAGTGCGCCGCACGGGCCCCGGGGAGTTTGAAATCACCGTCCGCACCAGCCATCTGCTGCGCAGGCCCCCCGTCGGTCCAACGGCCACGGCCGCCGAAGCTCCCCCGCCCGAAAAGTACCTGGCCCCCAGCCCGCTTGTGGACAGCGATCACCCCCAGGTAGCGGCGTTGGCCCGAAGCGTGCTGCCGGGAGAAAAAGACCCCTGGCCCCTGGCCGCGGCACTGCAACAGGCGGTGCACCGGCGGATTGCCAGCAAGGAGTTCTCGCTGGCCCTGGCCAGCGCCAGCGAAGCCCTGGTCCAAGGCCGGGGCGACTGCACCGAGCACGCGGTGCTGCTGGCCGCCGTGGCCCGAGCCCGTGGAATCCCCGCCCGGCTGGCCTACGGGCTGGTTTATCTCCCCGGGACGCAAAGCTTCGCTTTCCACATGTGGACCGAGCTTTGGCTCAACCGGCGCTGGGTTCCCTGGGACGCCGCCTGGGGGCAGCAGAGCGTGGGCCCGGACCACATTCTGCTGGGCCACGCGGAACTGCGCAGCCCCGAAGACTGGACCTCGTTGCTGCCGCTGGTGGAAGTGCTGGGGCAGCTCCGCCTGGAAGTGCTGGAAGTGGTTCCGCGGGCGGAGTAACCGCCGGACAGGAATCGGCTTGCTGTGGGGGCTTGGGTTGTGGGTCTTGAGGAGCCCCGCACGTCAGTGCGGGGAGAAGCAGTTTCGGCTTGCGCTGTGCGGCTTGCGCCTTGCGCCGGAGCTTCCGCTCCGGGGCAGGAATAAGCGTTAATCTCGAAACGGCGAGCCCGCGCCATCAGCCGGCGGTTGGCGAGCCGGGAGCGTCAGCTCCCGGTTGCGTTAAACAGAGCGACATGCTCTGCACTTTGAAAAACCGCATGCTCACGCATGCGGCTCGCCGAACGCGAGAATAAGCGTCGGCTCTTGTTTACCGCCGGCGAGCCGCTGGCTTCAGCCAGCGGAGAAAAACAGTGCCTTGCGTTTCTTCGGCTCTCCCTGGGCTGAAGCCCGAGACTCGCCGAAGCCTGCTACTGCGATACAAAGGGCAAAATCTCTCTTGCCACTTGCAGTTCCAACTGGTAGTTAGCCGCCGGAGAAAATGGCCCCCTTGCCCTTGTCGGGCGCTTTTATTTGGAGAAAGTTCCCCATGCCCTCTCCCCGGAAAGCGCAACCGGCTTGCAAGTCTGCCGCCATCCCGGCGGGCGCTTTGCTGTGGCTTGCCGGCTCGGCCACCTTGGCGATAGCATTGCTGGCACTGACCGTGGCCCGACTGGCCCACTGGTGGACCCAGCCGCTTGGCGTTGGCCCCCTGGCCCTGCTAGCCTTGTGGTGGATGGCCGCCGGGACGCTGCTGCGCCACGGAGGAGATGCGGCCCGAGAGCACTGGAGGAGTCTTCATCCGTGGCACTTGCCGCTGAGCACGGGGCTGGTGGTCTGGGGCTCGCTGGTGATTTCCCTGCCCGGCACCCCGGTGGTCCCCTTGGTGCTGTACTGGCTTTGGGTTCTGCTGGCCGAAGCGGGCGGTTGGG
>JALSGI010000684.1 GCA_026982835.1 Planctomycetota bacterium
TTCTGCCCGGGTTCCCCACCTCGGCCGTGTTCACTTTCCACGAGTTCGTGGCCCCGGTGATCGCTCGCCTGGGCGGGCGGGCCTTGGACCCCCGCAGCACCGTCCCGGCCCACATGGCCGTCAAAGTCAACTCCGTGGTGGGCCGCACCGAGTATGTGCTGGTGAGCCTGTTTCGGGACGACGCAGGCCGCTGGATCGCCTGGCCCATGGGAGCCGGTTCCGGCTCGGTGACCACGTTCAGCCGGGCCGATGGGTTCGTCACGATCGACCGCCACCAGGAGCTGCTGGATGCAGACGCGGCGGTGGAGGTGCAACTGCTGGGCCAGCACCTGCGGCTGGCCGATCTGGTCACGATCGGCAGCCACTGCGTGGGGCTGGACCTGCTGCTTAGCCGCTTGCAGCAGCAAGGCTTGCAAACCAAGGCGCTCTGGGTGGGGAGCACCGCCGGGCTGCGGGCGGCTCGGGCCGGACAGTGCGACGTGGCCGGGGTGCACCTGCTGGACCCGGCGTCAGGCCAGTACAACGCCCCCTTTGTCCACGAGGAGGACCAGCTGGTGCTGGTGCCCGGCTATACCCGCATCCAGGGGCTGGTGTTCCGGCCGGGCGATGCGCGGTTTGTGGGCACTTCGGCCCAGGAGGTGATCCAGCGGATAAGCCGGCGGGACGACGTGGTGATGGTCAACCGCAACCAGGGCTCGGGTACGCGAGTGCTGATCGATCAGCTTTTGCAGGGGGTGCGTCCTCCGGGCTACGCCGTGCAGCCCAAGAGCCACAACGCCGTGGTGGCCGCGGTGGCCCAGGGCCGGGCCGACTGGGGCGTGGCCATCGAGCCCGTGGCCCGGGGGGCGGGATTGCAGTTTTTGCCGCTACAGGAAGAACACTACGACTTTCTGGTTCCCCGGCGGCGGTTGCAGCGACCGGCGGTGCAGCAGTTCCTCAAGCTGCTGGAAGAACCGGAGGTGGTGGCGCTGTTGGCCCAGCGAGGGCTGAAGGTAAAGCCGCGTCCGGCCGATTTGCCGCAGCGGTAGGGGGGGCTCCTCCGCGGGCTAACGCCAGCGACTCGCCATCCCTCCACGCCCCCAAGCCTCCACGCCCTCCAAGCCCTCCGCCGACTAAAGCCAGCGGCTCGCCGTTCAACCGCCGGCTAACGCCGGCGGCTCGCCGATTGCAAGAATTAGCGTTTGTTCTTGGCCGGTGCGGAAGCACCAACGCAAGACCCACGACCCAAGACCCAAGACCTCTGGAGCGGAAGCTCCGTCGCAAGCCGCAAGCCGCACGGCGCAAGCCGATACGGCTCCTCCCCGCACTAACGTGCGGGGCTCTGTGTCCCTCCACGCCCCCACGCCCCCACGCTCTCCGCCGACTGAAGTCGGCGGCTCGCCGGTTGCAAGAAGAAACGTTTGTTCTTGGCCGGTGCGGAAGCACCAACGCAAGACCCACGACCCACGACCCAAGACCTCTGGAGCGGAAGCTCCGTCGCAAGCCGCAAGCCGCACGGCGCAAGCCGATACGGCTCCTCCCCGCACAGACGTGCGGGGCTCTGTGTCCCTCCACGCCCCCACGCCTCCACGCTCTCCGCCGACTGAAGTCGGCGGCTCGCCGATTGCAAGAATTAGCGTTTGTTCTCACTTCGGTGCGGAAGCACCGCCGCAAGACCCACGACCCACGACCCAAGACCTCTGGAGCGGA
>JALSGI010000685.1 GCA_026982835.1 Planctomycetota bacterium
AGTAATCGAGGAGGGCTCGCGCGGCAGCACTTCCAGCCCGAACTGCCGCAAGCGGAACTCTTCGATCAACCACCGGGGAAAGAGACTGAGCACGTAGGCGGCCGTGGAGATGCGAAAGCCGGGCCAGAGCTCCTCGGTGGTGGCGCAGCCGCCCACGGTGTCGCGGCGTTCGACCACGGCCACGCGCCATCCGGCCCGGGCCAGGCGCAACGCCGTTGCCAGCCCGTTGTGCCCGGCTCCGATCACCACGGCGTGGAAACGCTTGGGGGCGGAAATGGCAGGGGCTCCTGTCGTTTCGGGGAACACTTTCGCAGTTTGGGTATAATAACCGTGTGGGCAAGCGGCCCGGTATTTCTTTTCATCGGCCTGTTGACTTAAAACACAACACGAGCTGTTAGTTGCGAGTGTGCCGCGGGTTTGCACCTTTCGAAGCAAGGAGATCAAAATGACCGACTGGCGAAAGTGGATCGTGTGTGATCCCGCGGTAAAGACGGGCAAGCCGGTGATCACCGGGACCCGGATCACCGTGGAGCTGGTGCTGGAGAAGCTGGCTGCCGGGGAAACGATCGAGGATCTGCTTGCGGCCCATCCCCGGCTTACTCGGGAAGCGGTCCAAGCGGCGCTGGCTTTTGCTGCCAAGTCGCTGCGGGATGAGGTGGTGTACCCATTCGAGGTGTCTAGATGAATCTCCTGGCCGACGAAGACGTGGACCGCCCCATCGTGGAGCGGCTGCGCCGAGAGGGTTACCACGTGGAATACGTGGCGGAAATGGCGTTTTGCTCCTTACTTTGGGGGGGCGAGCAGTCTGGCCAGGCACGTTGTACGAAGCGGCCATTTTTGTAGGATGTAGGAAATATGGTTGCCCGTTGCCAGGGGGTTGGGCTACCTTAGTCCCCATCGGCGGAACTTATCGGGGAAGTTCATGCCAACTCGGGTAGCACCTTTCTGCGCCCGGCTGCGGGAGGCAGGTATTCTTTTGTTTGCAATCGAGCGTTGCCGCAATCGATGAGTGCTCCGGCCACAGCCAGCGATTTCCTGCAACTGGTTCAAAAGAGCCAGCTTGTCGAATCCCGGCGGCTCCAGGCCGCCTGGGAGCGGCTGCGGCTGGACCAGCACCGCTCGGCGGCCGAGGCGGCCCGGCAATTGGTCAAGGCGGGGCTGCTCACCTCCTTCCAGGCCCGGCGACTGCTCGATGGACGCCACCGCGGCTTTTTCGTCAAGCAGTACAAGGTGCAGGAGGTGATCGGGGCCGGGGGGATGGGCTGGCTGTACCTGGCCGAAGACACCCAGACGATGCAGCAGGTGGCCCTCAAGCTGCTGCCGGCCCCCCCTGATGACCAACGCGGCGTGGTGGCCCGGTTCGAGGTGGAAGGCCGGGTGGGCTTGCGGCTGGAGCATCCCAACATCATCCGCACCCTGGAGGTGGGCAAGCACGGCGACCTGCACTACATCGTCATGGAGTACGTGCCGGGCATCAACCTGCAGGAGGTGATCGACCTGACCGGCGCCCTGGACTATCGCCACGCCTGCGACATCATCTGCCAGGCGTCCCTGGGACTGCAACATGCCCACGAACAAGGGCTTGTCCACCGCGACATCAAGCCGGCCAATCTGCTGATCGACAAGCAAGGGACGGTCAAGCTGCTGGACTTCGGCCTGGCCATGTTGGACGAGGAGGAGT
>JALSGI010000686.1 GCA_026982835.1 Planctomycetota bacterium
GGCTTCCAGGCTGTGGGAGAGGCTGTTCAACATTCCGACGAACTGGGCAACCAGTTGCTCTTGGTCGGCGGGGGAGATTACACTCATGGTAAACTCCTTTAGGTCGTCATAGGGGAAAGAAATAAAATGCAAACCTATGACGACCTATTTTCTGTATCTTGCCCAAATGCGCAACAGGATTTCAGCCGCACCCAACCGAGCAGAAAAAAACCGCAAGAAAATGCTTGACACGGACGAAGAGAGTGGTAAACTGCCCCAACATCTTGGGCACATTTTGCCCCAAAGTCCAAGATATTGGGATATCTGTTCGTAAGTTCATTATTTTGCTGTGGTTATGCAGTCCGAGTCCAAGCCGGTGCCCTGCTGTGCTTCCGGCCCGGGGGATGCCCCCCAGTTTCGGTGGCACGGAAGCTGGCACCACGGAGGTCCAACTCCCCGGGCCGGGAGCGGTTTGCCCGCCAGGTGACGCAGGACACAGGCTCTGGACTCGGACTGGCTTTGCTTGCCGAACAAGTGGGTTTTGGACGGAAACGACGACTCCCCGCAGTGTGGGAAGGAACCTCGACAATGTCAACACCTGCCGACATGAAGCCGAACCAGCCGGGTCGAACCTCTTCTCCCGCCAGCGGCCAAGGCGGCCCGCACATCCGCCCCGAAGTGGCGAACTCTCTTCACTCGCCGCCTGTGTCGCAAGCCCCCAGCGATGCCGACCTGGGCCTGGAAGGGCGCACCGTGCGCAAGCGCGACGGCAAAGTGGTGCCGTTTGACGGGTCGCGTATTCGCCGGGCCATTGAGAAGGCGTTCCGGGCCGAGCACCGTCTGGACGCCGAGGAGCCGTTGCCCGGGCAACTGGCCAGCCGCATCGACGCCTTGGCCATTGAGGTGTTCCGCTGGTGCAGCCAGCAACCGGCCCTGGCCGTGGAAGACATCCAGGACCAGGTGGAACGCACGCTGATGACCGCCGGGGAACATCGCGTGGCCCGGCGGTACGTGCTCTACCGCGAACAGCGGGCCCAAAAACGCCGCCAGCGGATGCTGCACGTGGTGGGGCCCGACGGGCTGCGCCGACCGCTGGATACCGAAGCGTTGCGTCGCCGCATCGAGGAAGCCTGCCGGGGACTGCACCCGGACGTCTCGCCTCAAGCCATCTACGAGCAGACGATCCTCTCGCTCTACGACGGGGTGGACCAGGCCGAGGTGGTGCCTGCGGCCATCATGGCCGCCCGCAGCCTGATCGAACGCGAGCCGGATTATAGCTACGCCGCCGCCCGGCTGCTGCTGGGCGAAATCTACCAGCAGGGGCTTGGCCGCTATGTGCCGCTGGACCAGGCCCAAAGTGCCTACCGCGAGGGCTTTGCCCCTTACATTCGCCGCGGGGTGGAGATCGGCCGCCTGGATCCGGAGCTTTTGCGCTTCGACCTGGAGCTGCTGGCCGAGGCCCTGGACGCTGCGCGCGACTTGAAGTTCACCTACCTGGGGCTGCAAACCCTCTACGACCGCTACCTCATCCAGGACGAAGGCATGCGGATCGAACTGCCGCAGATGTTCTGGATGCGGGTGGCCATGGGGCTTGCCCTGCGGGAGGACGATCCGACGGGCCGGGCCGTGGAGTTCTACGACCTGATCTCCCAGATGCTCTACACCCCGGCCACGCCCACGCTGTTCAACTCCGGCACCAC
>JALSGI010000687.1 GCA_026982835.1 Planctomycetota bacterium
CTCCCCGGCGCCTCCTGGGGTGATCGGGCTGAACGGTTTCCTGCTTTTTTACAGGAGAGGCACAATGGACCCACTTCGGCGCGGCTGGATGTTGGGTATGGCGGCGGCGGTGGTTCTGGGGACAATGGCCCCGGCGGTTCGGGCCCAGGAGCAGGAATCCCCCCAAGCGGTGCAAAAACTTTACCAGCAGATCGTGGCCCGGGGCATCCAGTACTTGGAGCAGCATCAGGAACCGGACGGCTCGTTTTCCAAGCAGGTGGGGCCTGCCGTGACGGCCTTGGTGTGCACGGCCCTGCTGCGGCACGGCCGGAGCGTCAACGACCCGGTGGTGCGCAAGGCCCTGAAGTTCCTTGAAGGCTACATCCAGCCCAGCGGCGGAATCCATCATCCCCGCTCCCGCTACCGCAACTACGAAACCAGCGTGGCGGTGATGTGCTTCAAGCAGGCCAACCGGGACGGCCGCTACGATCAGGTGCTCAAGAACGCCGAGCGGTTCCTCAAGCAGCTCCAGTGGGACGAAACGGAAGGCAAGGACCGGTCCGATCCCTCTTACGGCGGGGCCGGCTACGGCCGGCACAAGCGCCCCGATCTGTCCAACACCAGCTTTCTGATCGAAGCCCTCAAGGAACTGGGCGCCGGCCCGGACGACCCGGCCATGAAAAAAGCTCTGGTGTTCGTCTCCCGTTGCCAGAACCTGGAAACCGAGCACAACACCACCCCCTTTGCGGCCAAGAACCCGGACGGGGGCTTCTACTACACTCCGGCCGCGGGCGGGACGAGCCAGGCCGGCAAAACGCCCGAAGGGGGCCTGCGCAGCTACGCCTCGATGACCTACGCCGGACTGAAAAGCATGATCTACGCCGGGGTGGACAAGAACGATCCCCGCGTCAAAGCCGCGGTCCAGTGGTGCCGCCGGCACTACGATCTGAAGAGCAACCCGGGCCTGGGGCTGGCCGGACTGTATTACTATTACCACACCTTCGCCAAGGCGTTGGACGCCCTGGGGGAAGACGTGTTCGAGGACGCCCAGGGACGCAAGCACCACTGGCGGCACGAGCTGATCCGGGAACTGGCTTCCCGGCAGCAGCGGGACGGCAGTTGGGTGAACGAAAACTCCCGCTGGTTGGAGGGTGATCCGAACCTGGTGACCGCCTACGCCCTGCTGGCCCTGGCTCACGCCCGCCCCAAGTAACTTGAATCAAACCTCGCCACAAGCAGTGCGCCCAAACTCTGAAGAATCCCCCATCGGCGTTCTCCATCAACGGCCGTGGAGGCTTGGGGGCGTGAAGGCTTGAAGAGCCCCGCACGTCAGTGCGGGGAGAGACGGAGTCGGCAATCGGCTTGCGCCGTGCGACCTGCGGCTTGAGCTGGAGCTTCCGCTCCGGAGCAAGAACACCAAGCGCGCACCGGGCGAACCCGCGGCTTTAGCCGCGGGAGGAGAACCACCAGCCAGCGCGTCTCTTGGCTCTTCCCAGGCTAAAGTCCTGTGCCCGCCGGAGGCTGTTTTTTTCGGCCGGGAATCCGGAGCCGCAAGAACAGGTCGGCCCGGGGGGCGCTCCGTTGGTCCGAGGCGGCCTGCTCCGGGGGCCGAGAAGGGGGCAGGTTCCAGGAGGATGGCTTCATCGGCTGCGGGCGTTTTTCTTCGCCGGCGGCTTTCATCTCTGGAGCGTCGTCCACT
>JALSGI010000688.1 GCA_026982835.1 Planctomycetota bacterium
GGGCGTGGGGGGTTGGTCGGTTGGCGCTTCTCCGCACCCACGCGCTTCTCCTCCTTCAAGCCCCCAAGCCTCCACGCCTCCAAGCCTTCCAAGCCCTTCCTGTTTGCGCTTGTGCGTTCCCATCGGCTTCTCCTCTCCTATCGGCTTGCGGCTTGCGCTTTGTGAGGAAACGCTTGTTCTTGGGTAAACGCTTCCTCGTCAGCAGGCGCTTGTTCTTGTCCACGCAGGACGCAGGACGCAGGACGCAAGACGAAAGACGCAAGCCGCTTACTCACACCACGTAAACGGTCGCTTTTCCCTGGGGCGGCTGGCAGCTGGTTCTGCCCGGATCGACCGGAACGGCCAGCCCGTGCAGTTGTTCCAGCGTGATGCACTCTCCTTCGAAATCCTTGAGGAACCCGGCAGTAACATCAAATGCCGTACTGCAGAGATTAGAAACCCGAATATCCACGCGCACGATCGGTTTATTGAGAAACAACTTGTTCAGGCAAAGATAAATGTATTGTTGTTCATTTCCAAACTGGTAATACCAGAGGCAGGTGCAGCCGAACATAAAGAAACGGGGATCGAACTCCAGAAAATACGTGCCGTTGAACAGCTCATCGCACCTGTCTCCCGGGCAATCCGGGTTGGAAGCAGGCACTTGGGCAAGCTCGACGTCGATCCGCAGGTGAGCCGGTGCCCGGTTCTTGTCGCAAAACGCTTCGCAATAGACAAAACCCACACTTCCCGGGGGCGGAAGAAACGATCCTGGTGGCCAGCCCGAGGGGAACTGGCCGCTTTCGGCTCCGCTTAGCGAGGAGCCGAACCGTTCCTGGCAACAGCAGGGGTATCCGCCGGTCATGGGATTTTAGTCTTGGGTCTTGGGACTTGGGTCTTGGGCAGGCAGGGATGAGGCTTTTTCTTGATTGGGCGCTTCGGCCAAGCCCCCGCGTGTTCTCGCACTCCCCAAGACCCAGGACCCAAGACCCACGACCTTTGGGACTTGGGTCTTGGGCAGGCAGGGATGAGGCTTTTTCTTGATTGGGCGCTTCGGCCAAGCCCCCGTGCTTTCTCGCCCTCCGCAAGACCCAGGACCCAAGACCCACGACCTCCTCAACATTCCAACTGCCACAAAATCCAAAGTCCGCTTTGGCGGTGGAACCAGGCCAGGCCGCGTTTGCCGGGGGTGCCTTCCATCGAGCCGACCACGTCGTGCACGGTGATCTCTTGGGTAGTCTGTTTCCAGGTTGAGCCGTCGTAGTGCAGCACCCGCGCCCTGGCCGAGCCGCCCAGGGCCAACGTGGTGGTCAGCTGCACCACCTCGGCCGCCTCGGGGGGAGGCGCAACAAGCTGCAAGCCCCCAGGATGCTGCAACAGTTTCAACGGGGCGGCGGCCGAAAGACGGTTTTTCAAGCCGGTTGTCATTGGGAAAAACGGAGAAAAGACTTTTTGAGATTTCCCAAAAAGACTGCCTTTGGTTTCTCCTTGCCCGCTATGGCGATTGGAACTGGAACAGCGGCGAAAAATCGACCGGCCTGTGCATGGGACGCGATTGAGAATCCAACACGCGTACCCAGTGCTCGCCGCCGACCGGTTGCTCCTTGAACAAATGATTCCAGCCCACAAGAGTGCCGTCGCTCAAGAAGCGCGAAGTTTCCTGGAATCGATATTCCACGCACCAGAACCCACCTTCCTGAAAAAAATGAAACTGACGTTTTACTTCCGCTCCCAGGAAAAGGAGGGTTTCCGGAGGGCTGTCCAGGAACTCCGTGGCATTGACACACCCCCGCAAATCCCGAATCGCATTCCAAGGGGGCATGGCCACGCGGTACCAGCGGAGCTTGAGCACGGTTTGGGGGATGAGCATGCCCACGGGCGTGTCGGGACTCAGCGGGGGATTCTGCGGTGGATCGTCCCAATGCCACAATCGGGAAGGCGTAACAAGTGTCTCAAGTGCGTGATCGATCTCCACGGTGAGATAAGTTCCGTCGGGCACCTTGGGCAGCTTGCTTCGCGGCTGGTTGTCGGCGTCGTACAGGGTGCGATACTCCGCCTCCACCAACGCCCCGGCCTGGCCATAACGGTTGATTCCGCTGCGGGGACGGAGCAGGTTCTGCTTGTCCGGCACGGCCGGCTCGAACGGCTCCACCCGCAGGTGCTGAACCAGCAGATTGGGAAACCCGGGGAACGGCTCCGGGGGCTCAAACACCCACCGCCCCCCGACGACCCGGTAGTAGCCCACCAGTTGCCGGGCAAACGACGGCCACTGGTCCCAGGCCACGCGGAAGCGGCGCCGGGCCACGATTCCCTGCTGGGTGATCTCCAGTTGGGGAGAACCTTCCAGTTCCTCGAAAGGAACGCTCATGAGGACTTCAATTCCAACTCGGGCGAGTCCAACCGCCGATATTGACAAACTCGAACTTCAACTGGTCCGGCTCCCCGGAACGCTTCGACTTGAGAACCTCCAGACGAAAAACCATTCCCGTAAGGTCGAAAAAACGGGATGAATCCAGGTGCAACTTCAATGTCACCGTGCTGCCCGGGGACAGCGCATTCAGCGCGTCGAAGCCCGTATTAAGCAGCAGGTGGCAGCTTCCCTGAAGACGTTTCTTGCCGGCGATGACTCCCGGTATGGAACCGGTGGCGGAGGAGGTATAAGCATGAAGCTGCACTTCTTCTCGCAGCTCCCACTGAACCACGTCCACGGCTTCGTTGCCGTTGAGAAAAACTTTTCCTTGATTTCCATGAATCAACGACATGGCAAGAATGCTCCATGTCTTTCTAAACTATTTTCGCCGGTTATCTTGAACCTCAAAGGGCACGGTCAAATCGAGGTGCCCACCAGCACGATCTGGTAGTCCAATTGGGTGGTACCGGGATTATGAACCTTTAGAATCTTGGAGGAGGACGTCACGTTCCAGCCATCCAGGGGGGCCGCCTGCATCCAGTGTCCTCCGGGGCCGATCTGCACCAGGGCGTTTGCTTCTGCGGCAAAGGGTTCCGTCCAGCCGTTGGCCACTCCGCCCGGTCCCGCCTGGAGCACCTGGCCGCTGCTTCCGGCCAGGTTGCGGACCAGCAGCAGCTTCACCTTGGCGAACTGGACACTGCCGGTGGCTCCGAGGACCGAGCGGGAAAGGGCCGTCAAGTCCAGCAGATCGTCGGCCCCGGCGGCCAGGGTGCGTTGCGCGTGCCAGAGCAGATCGGCCTGTTGTTCTCCGGTCCCTTGAGCCAGGGCGAGCGCGTTTTCCAGTTGCCCGCTGTCCTTGATGGTGGCCGTTGCTTGCGGGTCGGTTTGCAGCCAGGCCACGGCGGCCCGGGCGTCGATGCTCAGTTCCATCGCCTTGCCTCATGCCAGAGAATGGGCCAGGGCCAGCAACCCCTGGAAGCAAATAACTTCTTCCCAGAGTTCCTCTTCGTGCTGTTGGGTATGTACGCCGGCAAAACGTAGCCAGAGCACCTGGTCATCGCTGCCGGTAGGCTGTGCTTGATGAAACGCCTGGCGCACCTGGTCGGTCACCTGGCGCACTTGTTCCAGCCCCGCGGCCAGCACGTGCCAGCGCACCTCCACCCGATAGACGTGATGGTGGCTGGTCTGCACCACCACCGCCTGCCGCTCCACCTGGAGGCTTGCCAGCGGCAGGGCCGTTCCGGCCGGGGCCGGGCCGGTGAACACGCGCTCCAGGGGCACCAGAGCCGCCAGCGAGGGAGCGTTCCCCCAGTGGGTGCGGAGAACTTGTTCCAGGTTCATGCTTCTCAATCAATTTCTCAATAGGCATTCCACCAGTTGAAAGTCCCCTTCCGCGTCCAGTCCCACGGTCTTGATCACGTCGAACGTGCGATTTAGATCGTCCCGGATGCGTTGCCCGGGCTGAACTTCCAGGGAAGTCTCAAGCAAAATGCGATAACGCGGAATCTGCCGTACGAGCCCGGAAAGCGGCACGTGACGATTTTCTTCAAGCTGAACTTGTGCCCGAAGTCCGCCGGCCGTGGTGCTCCAACTGCGCGTGGCTCCGCCCAGGGTGTCTGGCGACCACTGGGGAGAAAGCAGCTCCACGGTGCGCGGGTCTGCCGGGAACAATTGCCAGCCTCGGGCGTCCAGGCGATACGTGCCGGCCGGCTGTTGTTCGGCGACCCGATAGACGGTCCAGCTCTGGCTGCCGCGGAGCACGCGCCCGCCGGGCCGGGGTGCCTGGGGAAGCAGTTCGCCGGGGACCAGCCAACTGCGCCGCACAAGCAGCAAGCCTCGCCGCCTGCCCTCCAGCGCTTCGTCTTGTTGTTCCACCGGCAAGGCGCCGGCGATGGGGGTCGCGTTGCCCTGGGGGTCTTCGTAGGTGATCGTCTCGGTTCCCTGGGCCACCTGGGCGAAATCGCCTTTGGGAGTCCAGCTTGTGGTCATGGGGTGTCCCCTTGCGTGTGCAGCTCGGCCGGTTCCAGGGCCTGGATTTGCCGATCGCACCAGGCCAGCATCCGTTGCAGCGCCTCCAGGTACTGCTGCCATTGCACTTGCTGGCCTTGCAGGGCGTAGCTGGGCTTGGGCTGGGCGGTGATTTCCTGGATGCGCTGCAACACCTGGCTGCGGATCAGCTTCAACGTGCTTAGATCGTCGCTGCTCATCGTGTTGGCTTTACGCGAGGGAGCGTACGGGGAGAGCCGCCGCGAAAGCCAACCGGACTCGGGGAGCGACTTCCGCAGCGGCAGCTCTTGGGACGGGATGGCCTTATTACTGCACCGCTTCGATTCGCGGGGTGTGATCGCTACGGACGATCCCCCGCAGGCGGCAGTAGTTTTGCCAGGCCTCTTCGGGCGAGGCGGCTTCCAGTTCCAGGGTTTCTTCGTGGGGGAGGGAGACCCGGTAGCGCCGCCTGGGTCGGGCGGAAGCGGAAGTGTTTTTCTTTGTAGAGGCGGTTTTGCGTTTCATCGGTGGTGTTTCTCCTTGTGCAAGCTGTGGTGGAGACAGCGACAAAACCGCATTACGGCGTGTTCTTCACCACGTAGCGGGGGTTGAGCACGGCCGGGGTGCCTCGTTCGCTGGCCTTGAAGCGGATGAGGATGTCGTGAGTGAACTCCGCCTCGCTGCCAGCGGGGGCCTGGGTGACGGTGATGGGCCAGTTTTCCATGTAGGCGAACGCCTGAGCAAAATCGCCCAGGAACCACCACTTTTCCGCCTCGCTGCTGGGTACGCCGGAGGCTTCGATCCGCCGCAGCATCTGGCGGCTGACCACCACGCGGTACTGGTCGCGCCAGGGGTTTTGCATCACGGTGACGGTGGAGCCGTCGGTGTGCCGCAGCTCCAGGGCCTGGAACACCTTGGCCGCCGCGTGCCGCAGGGCCGGGGAGATAAGCACCGTGGTCGCCTCCACTAGCACCGGCTCGCCGGTGGCCGGATCGACCATGCGGGCCAGCAGCCCTTCGGCCTGGTCGGCGTTGGAGTAATCGTTCAGCGGGTTGTTCTGGGCCCAGTTGATCCAGGGTCCGCTGGTCAGGTAGGTGTTGTAGGTGGTGCCTTTCCACTTGAAGGTGTTCACTGCGCCGATGATGCAGTCGAGGATGCGTTTTTCCTTGTTCAGGCCCAGGGCCTGGCCCACCTCGGAGGCCCGTTGCAACACCAGGTGCGTGCGGTCGAAGAAAACGGCCTCGCGGGTCACCGGCACGATGAAGCCGTGCTTGGTGGTGGAGGGGGTTTCGATGTAGTCCTCGCCGAAACCGTAGGTGGGGTAGGGCATCCCCGGATGCACTTGCTCGGCATGGTCGCCCAGGCGAGCCACGCCGGGAATTTTCTCCCCGTCCAGCCGGGTGGGGACCGTCTGCACCAGCTGCGAGGCCACGAACGCCTCGTGCCGGAACCCCTGCAGGATCTTCGCGGAGATCAACTGGCCGGTGATGTTACGGAAGGCGGTCACGTCCACCCCGTCGGCGGAGTCTTCCAGCAGGTGGAAGCTGTCCCCGCGGGGGTCGAGGCAGCGGACCCACTCCGGCCCGCAAAACTGTTCGGCCAGGTCGCGGAGGCTGAAGTCCTCGGGTTTCAGGTGCCCCTGGTCCAGGGCCTCTTGCAGGTGGCGGCAGGTGGCCCGGGGGCCTTCCAACTGGTAGCGGCGTCGCAGTTCCTTGGCTTTCACCAATGGCATGGATTGGTTCCTCCAGGAATTAAGAAACGGAAAATGCGCATTCCGTGGTATTGAGGAAATTCGTTTAGTTGAGGCTAAGGTGTGTAAACTGTTCTTTAAGTGTTTTTCTCAATGCGTCTTATCAACTGCTGGAGGCCACGAGTGCCCGCCAGGTGGTGCCGTCGCAATAGAGATAGGCGGCCTGGTTCTGCCCCACGGTGCAGATGGTTGTGCCGGCGTCGTCTTTGACGGTGAGGTTCTCGGCCGCGTCGGCGGTGTTGTGCAGGTAGAAGTCTACGCCGGCGGAGGCTTCTTCCGGAGGGAGGGTAACGGTGCGGCCGGCGGCGGAGTTGGGGTCCAGGGCCTGGATGCGGGCGTCGGCCGGGGTGAGCGTCTTGTCGGCCGAGAGGGTTTCCACCTGCGAGCCCTGGCGGCGCTCCAGCCGCAGCAGCTGCAAAAGCGAGCCCGGGCGGCTCACCAGCCGCACTTTCACCCGCGTGGTGGGCGCCGGGTAGTCCTGTACCACGTAGCCCAGGGCCAGTTCGGGCCGGGAAGTGGGGGCCACTTGCTGGTTTTCCAGGGCCGTGCCGCTTGGCTGCTCGGCCGCAGCCACCAGGTCGCCCAATTGCCAGGTGGTCGAGGCGCAATCCATCTCGAACACCCCGTCGCTGGCCACGCGCAGCAGTTGCGTGCCGCTGCCGGTGGTGGCCTGCATGGCCACCCCCAGGTAAAGCGTGGCAAAACGGGCCTGGTTGGCCTCCGGAGTGCCCTGGTCGGGCAGATCCGCCGCCGGGCGGAGCTTGCCGGAATCCAGATAGACCAGGTCCCCGATCTGGACCGTGGCCCCCGAGGCCACTTCGGCCACCAGGTGGTTGAAATCGGTGTGTCGCAAGCGGAATTGATCGGCCATGAGTAGTTACCCCTTTAGAATGGAGGAAAATCTATATATTTTTTGTTGAGAGATGCAGATTTGTGTTTGCTCCCCCCGCTTACGCGGGGGGCCTGGGTTTGATTGCCCTTTACGGAAGGCTACTTGAAAATAAAACCTTTTTAGATTTATAGCTGCCGCTGAAGAGCGGCTCGGCAGGAGCCTCGCCCTCCCAGGCTTGTGTTTTTAACGGGCTGCTAGGTGAGCGAGCGAGCCCAGTGGCGGATGTCCGGCTCCTGCCGGGGTGGTTCCGGGGGAGCGCTTTGCACGGGAGTGCCGCCGCCCTGGTAGTGCATCGCGGCGATCCATTCCTGGAGTACGGCCAGAGCTTCATCAGGGGGCTGCCGGAGCAGCAGTCGCCACAGCCGGGGGGGAAGCATCGAAGGGGAACAACCATGCTGGCGCAGCGCCTGCTCCATCAGTTGCTGCAACCAACCGCGCTGCTCCGGCAGCCAAGAGGGGCAGTCCTTGCTCGTTTCGGGAAGCGATGCAGCCCGGCCCTGAACGCTCTCGAACAACCCGGTGGTCGTAGCCGGATCGGCCACCAGATCCACACTGTGCACTTGCAGAATCTCCTCCACCAGCCAGCGATCATCCTGCTGCTTGAGCCGGGCGCGGATGTTGTGGCTTAAGCCCACGTTTTCCGGGGCGTGCTGGGCGTCCCAGGCCAGTTGCCGGGCCACGGCGTGATGGGGATTGAAGTGCAGGTCGGCAAACAGCCCCTGTTCGGTCACCCGCACCTGGTCCAGGTAGCCCAGGCGGTCCTCGTAGCGGCGTGGGGCGGCCGGATCACCCTGGGGATGGTTGACGTTGACCCGCACCCGCTGGTAAAGCCCCACGGCCTTCTCCATCGTTTGCCGCGGATACACCCGGCCATTGCGGCTGACCGGTCCCAGCACTTTTACGTTGCGGATCACGCCCCGGTCCGGCTCCACCTGGGGCGAGGAATCGTGGGAGGTGACAAACTCCACCAGCACAACTTCCACCACGGAGGAAACTTGCTGGGGCTGTTGCGGCTGGGCCGCCGGGGGCAGGGTGAGGTTCATCGCTGCTTGTCTCTCCTGCACGGGGGAAGGGAGATGCCGCAAGCGGCGCTTGCCCGTCGATCGTGGGGCGGATGATCGCCGTAACCTTGGTGCGCAGGCAAGCGGTGTTTTTGTCCGCCGGGGGCTTTTTTCCGGGGTGCTTGTGTGCCGGGGCAGCATGGGCCAAGATGAGGCCGGTTGCAGGTGTCTTTCCCCAAGCCCCCAAGCGAGAGCAACGCATGGCCGCCGATCCCGACGCACGCCCCCGCTACCTGGTCTTCGATGTGGAAAGCGTGGCCGATGGGGAACTGGTGAGCCGCATCCAGTATCCCGGCCAGGGGCTTTCCCCGCAGCAGGCCGTGGCCCGCTACCGCCAGGAGCTGCTGGAAGCGCACGGGCACGAGTTTATTCCCTACACGTTCCAGGTGCCGGTTTCGGTGGCGGTGGCCAAGGTGGCGGCCGACTTCCGGCTGCTGGACGTGGTGGTGCTCGATCCGCCGCAGTATCGCCCGCATGTGATTACGCGGCACTTTTGGGTGGGCTGGGCCCGCTACGGGCAGCCCACGCTGGTGAGCTTCAACGGCCGCAGCTTCGATGTGCCGCTGCTGGAGCTGGCGGCGTTTCGCTTCGGGATCAGCATTCCGCAGTGGTTCGACCTGGCCTCCCCCGGCTATCAGCAGAACCGCAACCGGTACAACCTGCGGGCTCACCTGGACCTGCACGACCTGCTGACCAACTTCGGGGCCACGCGGTTCAGCGGCGGGCTCAACCTGGCGGCCAGCCTGCTGGGCAAGCCGGGCAAGATGGACGTGCAAGGGCACATGGTGCAGGACTTGTACGAGGCGGGCCAATTGGAGCAAATCAACCAGTACTGCATGTGCGACGTGCTGGACACCTACTTCGTGTTCCTGCGGGCGGCGGTGCTGCTGGGCTGGCTGAAGCTGGAGGAAGAACAACGCCTGGTGGAAGCCACGCGGCAGTGGCTCCAGGGGCGGCCGGATGTGCCCGCTTTCGCCCAATACCTGCAGCACTGGTCCCCCTGGCCCAATCCCTGGCAGGAGGAAGTTTCCCCGCGGTGTTGACCGACCGGGGGGAGCGTTATCATGGGGGGCGTGTTTGCGGCGGCCGGCCCTGGGCACGGCCGAGGCGTTTCTCCCTATCTGCCCATCCAGCGGAAGGACGTGAAGATGGCCTTGTACTCGCGGCAGGAGATTCTGGAGCGGCTGCGGGCCAAGGTGGCTCGCGGCGAGGTGATCATCGGCGGGGGGGCCGGCACGGGCATTTCGGCCAAAATGGCCGAAGCCGGCGGCATCGACCTGATCGTCATCTACAACTCTGGCCGGTTCCGCATGGGCGGTCGCGGCTCGCTGGCCGGGATGATGCCCTACGGGGACGCCAACCAGATCGTGATGGACATGGCCCGCGAGGTGATCCCCGTGGTCAATCACACGCCGGTCATCGCTGGGGTGTGCGGCACGGACCCGTTCCGGGTGATGAAGCTGTTTTTGAAGCAGGTGGACGCAGCGGGTTTTTCCGGCGTGCAGAACTTTCCCACCGTGGGCCTGATCGACGGCGTGTTTCGCCAGAACCTGGAGGAGACGGGGATGGGCTTCGGGCTGGAGGTGGACATGATCCACACGGCGCACGAGCTGGGACTGCTCACCACTCCCTATTGCTTCAATCCCGAGGAGGCCGAAGCGATGGCCCGGGCCGGGGCCGATATTCTCATCCCGCACATGGGTCTGACCACCAAGGGGACCATCGGCGCCCAGACGGCCCTCACGCTCGAAGAAGCCGCCCGGCGAGTGCAGCAGATGCACGACGCGGCCAAGCGGATCAATCCCGAGGTGCTGGTGCTTTGCCACGGGGGGCCGATTGCCGAGCCGGAGGACGCCCAGTACATTCTCGACCACACCGAGGGCGTGGTGGGCTTCTACGGTGCCAGCAGCATCGAGCGGCTGCCCGTGGAGCCGGCCATCCGCAATCGTGTGCGGGAGTTTACGCAGTTGAAGTTCAAACGCAGCTAGCCTGCTGCCCCTTGGGCCGAGGATCGCCGCCGTGGAAAACCAACGCCTGCGATTGGCCGGAGCCCGCCTGGTCGATCCCAGCCAGAACCTGGACCGCGTGGCCGACCTGGTGATCGAGCAGGGCCGCGTGCTGGGCGTGGACCTGCCGCGGCAGGAAAACGAGCAGGTGGTGCCCTTGGAGGGCAAGGTGGTGCTGCCGGGGCTGGTGGACCTGTACGCAGAGTTTCGGGAGCCGGGGTTCGAGGAGGACGAAACGATCGCCACCGGCGCGCTGGCGGCGGTGCGAGGCGGCTTTACGGCCGTGGCCTGCGCCCCCAACACGCAGCCGCCGGTGGATAGCCAGGCGGCGGTGGAGTTTTTGTTGCACCAGGCGGCCCGGGCCGGCCGGTGCCGCGTGTGGCCGGTGGCCTGCGCCAGCCGCGGAGCCCAAGGCGGGGAGCTGGCCGAGATCGGGCAGTTGGTCCAGGCCGGAGCGGTGGCTTTCAGCGACGGCGATGCCCCGATCCGCGATCCCGGCCTGCTGCGGCGGGTGTTTCAGTACTGCGGCATGTTCCAGCGGGTGGTGCTCAGCTTTCCCGAGACCCCGGAGCTGGCCCAGGGCGTGATGCACGAGGGGAACGTCTCCACGGTGCTGGGCTTGAAGTCCATCCCGGCCGCGGCCGAAGTGGTGGCCGTCAGCCGCGATGTCACCCTGGCCGAGGCGACCGGGGGGCGATTGCACCTGACGCACGTCTCCACGGCCGGGGCGGTGGAGGTGCTGCGGCGAGCCAAGGCCCGCGGGGTGCAAGTCACCGCTTCGATCACTCCGTTTCATCTCATCTTGACCGACGAGTGCCTGCGGAGCTTCGATTCGCGGTACAAGCTCCGCCCGCCGCTACGTAGCCAGGCCGACGTGGAAGCCTGCCGCCAGGCGGTGGCCGAGGGGACGATCGATGCGATCTGCTCGGGCCACTCGCCCCGGTGCGAAGAGAAGAAGGTGCAGGACTTGGACCTCGCACCCTTTGGGGCGGTGAGCCTGGAAGTGACCCTGGCGGCGGTGATCACGCACTTGATTGCCCCGGGGCACTTGAGCTGGCTGCAGGCCGTGGAGCGGCTTTCGACGGCCCCGGCCCGGATTCTCGGGGTGCCCGGCGGCACGCTGGCCCCCGGCGTGGCGGCCGACGTGACGATCGTGGACCCGGAGGCTCGCTGGCGGGTCGATCCGGAGCAGTTCGCTTCGCGCAGCCGCAGTTGCCCGCTGGCCGGGGCCGAGCTTCAAGGGCGCGTGGTGGGCGTGCTGGTTGGGGGCCAATGGCGTCTGGAGCCGGAGGGGTGAGGTGGAGGATCAGTTGCAGATTTCATTCGCGTTGTGCACACGAGCAGGTGTTGAGAGGACATGTTCACTTTGAGTGGACCGAAAAATCTCGCCAAGTGGGTTCACAGAGCGCACCGGGTTCCGCGTCGCTGGTTGCTTAGCAGCCCGTTGAAAAAGTCCATTTGAAATGAAAACGCGTTATAAGATTCCCTGCACATCCTGAAAAAAGCGGCTCGGCAGGAGCCTCGCCCTTGTATCTTGAAATTCGCCCCATTCCAGGACAAAACCATGCCAGAAGTAGGTGACCAGTTCATGGGTAAGCGGGGGGAGAGGCTGTTCCGCGAAGCGAGCCGTAG
>JALSGI010000689.1 GCA_026982835.1 Planctomycetota bacterium
ATCCGCTGCCGGTCAACGGCCCGCCGGGCACCCCCGAGGGAGTGCCCAGTCTGCGCCTGCCCGAGCAAGTTTCCCCGGACCGGTTCGCCAGGCGATGCGAGCTGCTGCGGCTGATGGAACACCGCGGCAAGCTGAGCCGACTCCACCTGGATGCCGAGCAGCTGCGCCACCGGGCGGTGGTGCTCACCGGGGCGGCCAATCGCCGCCGGGGAAACCTGTTTTCGCTGGAAGACGAGCCACCGACGCTGCGCGACCGTTACGGGCGAAACCGCTTCGGCCAGGCGCTGCTGGTGGCCCGGCGACTGGCCCAGGCCGGAGTGCCGTTTGTGGCCATTCACTTTAACGAAATGACCCTCTGCGACGGCTGGGACCTGCACGCACAAAACTTCAAGGCCCTGCAAGGGGAACTGCTGCCCATGCTCGACCAGGGGCTTTCGGCCCTGCTGGAGGACCTGCACCAGCGAGGGATGTTGGAAGAAACCCTGGTGGTGTGCATGGGCGAGTTCGGCCGCACGCCCAAGATCAACCGCAACGCAGGCCGCGACCACTGGGGCGAGTGCTCCTGCACGCTCTTGGCCGGCGGGGGAGTGCAGGGCGGGGTGGTCCACGGGGCCTCCGACGCCAAGGCCGCCTACCCGGCACGAGATCCGGTCGATCCGGTGGACATCCAGGCCACGATCTACCACTGTTTGGGCCTGGACGGAGAGCTGCTGATCCACGATCACACGGGCCGGCCGTGGACGATCACCACGGGCCAGGTGCTCAAGAGCGTGTTGAGTTGATCGTTCCTTGGAAAACGAAACCTTGCCCGTCCGCCCGGCAAGCGAGGACTACGTGCTTTTGTCCCGCGAACTGCTGCAAACCGTTCCCGTTTGGGTTCGGTGGGTGCCCGGGCTATACAACTGCTGGTGCAAGCGGCTTTTCCGGCAAGTGCTCCAACAGCGGGATCCCCAGCACGTGGCACAAGCCTGGACACCTTACGCTTCCTTAGGTCCGTTGCCGCAGCAAGTGATCGAGACGATTGCCGCGGTGTACCGTTGGCCCGCAGAACGTCTGCTACCGGATGATAGCTGCTTCGTGCTGTTAGGGTGCTGGCTTCGGCAAGTTGCCGACGAGATGGAATTGGAACACGTGTTGTTGCAGCTCGAAGAGCGGGGTATCTCGCTTCCGGAAGCAATGATTGAGCAGCTCGATCGCCTTTCGCTGGGACAGTTGATTGCAGAGCTGAACGAACATCGGGCCTGAGCCGGCCATTTGTTCCGTTCCACGGCGTCGATGTGAGACGTGCGTTTTTCAGCAAGTGGCAAACGTAGCAAGGTGGATCCATCTCCGGGGACTTACGCCCCCGGCTCGCCGGTGGGGCATCTTGAGGTATTTGTCAAGCCACGGGCTTGGAGCCCGGGGAGAGCCGAAAAAACGAATGGCGATCTTCTCCGCCGACTGAAGTCGGCGGCTCGCCGTTGCAAGAAGAAACGTTTTTTCTTACATCGGTGCGGAAGCACCACCGCAAGACCCAAGACCCAGGACCCAAGACCCACACACTGACGTGCGGGGCTCCGTATCCCTCCAAGCCTTCAAGCCTCCACGCCCCTCAAGCCTTCACCGCTTCCCAGGCATGGTAGCTGCTGCGGACAAACGGACCGGAGGCCACATGCTCGAATCCCAGGC
>JALSGI010000690.1 GCA_026982835.1 Planctomycetota bacterium
CGTCCAGGTTGGGGGCCAGGGCCAAGGCCGACTGCGTGCCCGAGACGCTGTTGGCCCCGATCTGTTCCATCGGGTCCTTGGAGAAATAGACGTCCTCGACCAGGCGTTCCGGTTCGGGGATGTCCGCCTCGGGCAGCACTAGCAGGTCGAAGTTCCGCTGCGTGCCGGTCCAGAACAACGCCAGCAGGATGAACAGCACCAGGTGCACGCCCATGCTGATGAACCAGGCCGGGGCGTCCCCGTCAAAAGGGGTATCTTCCTCGCCGGTGCGTTCCTGCCACCACTGCCGGAGCCGATCCCAGAGATTCACGGAGGTGTCTCCTCATGGGCTGGAGCAACCCGAGGGGCGCCGTGCCCGGGCTTTGCCAAAGCACGGAACCCGCCTCTTTTCTGTTTCCTCGAACGATTGTCGCAGTTTCTTCCGCTAAATGCAAGTTTTAACGGCAGATGCGACATCAACCGGGGGGCCCTGCGGGCCTGACGCCGCAGCCACCGGGCACTCCCCCCGGAATAAAACGCACCCGAAGCGGCGGTGTACTCAAAAAACACTGCGGCGGCAAAGAGTTGGGCCAACACGGGGCCAGGGGGCCGTCTCTTGTCAGCACCCTGCCAGGACCCTGGATGGAACCCATGCTGGCAATGCCGCCTGGATTGCCGATAATTTCCCCGTGAGACTTGGCATTTCGGAGGACGAAAGCGAACAAATGGCCCTGTGGTATCAAGAAGGCGACCAGGTGGTGCTGCCCCGGCACGAAAACCAGGCCCGCGGCTTGGGCAAGGTGGCTTGCCAGTTTTTGCAAGGCCGGTGGGGGCCGGTGGAGGGGGAAGTGCTGGAGCAGCTCCAGCGATTCCACGCCGACGCGCTTGCCTGCGGCGTTTCGGCCCTGGCCTGGGGGACCAACGCTCCGGAGGTGCTACGACGTGAAGCCCGGCAGTACCCTCGTCCCTCGGGCCAGGGGGCCTTGCTGCTGGGCAGCCGCACCCGCGTGGCCCCCGAAAAGGCCATCGCCGCCAACTGCGCGGCAGTGCGGGAATGGGACGCCAACGGCACCAACTTCGGCTACCGGCCCCAGCTGGGGCACACCGCCGGGGAGTTCGGTCACAACGATTTCTACCCGGTGGTGCAGGCGGCGGCCGAGCAGCGAGAGGTGGACGGCCCGCGGCTGCTGCGAGCCATGCTGCTGCTGGACGAAATCCGCGCCCGGCTGGCCGAGGTGTTTGCCCTGCGCCGTTACAAGCTGGACCACGTGCTGCACGGGGCGGTGGCTTCGGCCGTGGTCTATGGGGCGTTGCTGGGAGCCGGGCCGGAGCAGATCGAGTCGGCCCTGGGGCTGGTGGTGGCCCATTACGTGCCCTACCGGGCCATTCGCCACGGCCAGCAGCTTTCCGACTCCAAGGGGGCCTCGGCCGCCCTGGGGGCGGAGGTGGCCGCGATGAGCGTGCATCGGGCCATGCTGGGGTTCCAAGGCCCCCGGGACATCTTCCGCAACCCCCAGGCCGTCTTCTGTCTCTACCAGCCGCCTCCCAAGCCCCGGAGCAGCCCCTTTGACCTGGTGCTCACCGTCCAGGGCCGCCAGTTTGCCGTGATGGGGATGCACTTCAAGCTGGGGCTGTACGAGCATCAATCGGCCGGGGCGATAGCCGGGCTGATCGAGCTGCTACGCCAG
>JALSGI010000691.1 GCA_026982835.1 Planctomycetota bacterium
CGTTTTCGCGGCGGGCCATGGCGGTCCCTTCGCGGTTGTAGGCCGCCAGCAGCTCTTCGGCCAGACGCTGGCTCATCGGCTTGCCTTTCTTTTCGCGGGCCGCCTGGATGATCCAGCGAATCGCCAACGACTGCTGCCGCTTGGGGCTCACCGGCATGGGCACCTGGTAGGCCGCCCCGCCTACTCGCCGGGAACGCACCTCGATGTTCGGCTTGACGTTCTCCACCGCCTCGGTGAACACCTCGATGGGGGACTTGTCCTTGACCCGCTTGGCGATGATGTCCAGCGCGTCGTAGAAGATGCGCTGGGCCACCGTCTTTTTACCGTCCCACATCAGGCAGTTGATAAACTTGCTGGCCAGCAGCGATCCGTACACCGGATCGGGCCGAAGTTGCTTGGCACTGGCAGTGATCCGACCCATGGGTTGCTGCTCTCCCGATCAATTGGGGGATTTGTGTTTGGTTTGCGTAAACGGGACTCCCCCAGCTTACGCTGGGGGCTCTAATGCTGGGAGCTCTCTGCTTGCCGGCATCTGTTTGATTGCCGGTGGCTTGTGGAGCCGGAAGGGGCAACGCGGTTAGGGCTTTTTGGCCCCGTAGCGGCTGCGGCTCTGTCGTCGGTTCTCCACCCCGGCGGCATCCAGCGTGCCGCGGACCACCTGGTAGCGGACCCCGGGGAGGTCCCGCACCCGGCCCCCACGCACCAGCACCACCGAGTGCTCTTGCAGGTTGTGGCCTTCGCCGGGGATATAGACGGTCACTTCCTTGCGATTGGAGAGCCGCACGCGGGCGATTTTCCGCAGTGCGGAGTTGGGCTTCTTGGGGGTCATCGTATGCACGCGAAGGCATACGCCCCGTTTTTGCGGGCAGCCCTCCAGCACGGGCGATTTGCTCTGGCGGCGCTGTTTTTTGCGTCCTTTGCGAACAAGCTGGTTGATTGTGGGCATGGTCTCGGCTTGCAGTAAGTTGCTACATTTACGCGAGTAATGGCCAGGGAAATCCAGTGGTTCAAAGAATTAACCTTACCCAACCCCCGGGGAGTGTCAAGGCGGGCCGCGGCGGATTCTGGAACCGGGGACGGCCCTCGGGCATGGGCGTTCCAAGCGGACCCGCGTGGCAGCCGGAAATGGGCCAAGGGAGCCTGGAGAGGTTTCTGCCAGGATGGCAGGGAGCCAGGGATATCCTGCCGGAGGAGGACTGCTTGCAGCAAGTTGCTTTTGGCATTAAGGTTGCGACCACAGCTTCGGTTAGGCACGCGTTTTGCACACCCCTACCACCGCACCCCACCTGGCTGGTCAATGTGGCAGGCTTGGGGTGCTTGTAGCTTTGGCGGACGGCGTGAAAGGACCCTCGGAGATTCACCATTTTGGAGGAACATCGATGGCCACTGCGACCAAGTCGAAAAAGCAGCCCAAGATCAAGCTCCAGCCGCTGGGGGACCGGGTGGTGGTCCAACGCGAGGAGATGGAAGAGAAGACCCCCGGCGGGATCGTGCTGCCCGACACGGCCAAGGAGAAGCCTGCCCGGGGCAAGGTCATCAGCGTGGGCAACGGCCGCCTGCTGGATGACGGCACTCGTAGCCAAATGCAGGTCAAGCCGGGCGACCGCGTGCTGTTCTCCTCCTACGCCGGCGAGACGTTCAAGGTGGGCGACGAAGAGTACCTG
>JALSGI010000692.1 GCA_026982835.1 Planctomycetota bacterium
GTTACAACAGGGGCGATCTTACGAGTTTTGCGACACTTAGGCAAGAGCGACCCGGCGGGCCAGCAGTTGGGCTAGCAAGGGGTCTGCTCCCAGGGGCCGCGCCAGCACGAGCCGGTGCCGGGGGAACTTTCCCCGGGCCTGCTGCACCGCCTGCTCCACCTGTTGCAGCACCCGACCGGAAAACAGCAAGTGCGGCTGCACCACGATGCGAGCTGTGGCAAAAAGCTCCAACTGCTCAAGCACTTCCGACAACAACGGGCGCCCCCGCTCCACGAAACACGTGCGCAACTCCGCCGCTCCGGTGCGCCGGGCCACCAGGCGGCCCAGGCGGTGCAGACGCTGCTGCGCCTCGGCGTCACTGGTGCCCCGGCCCACCAGTACCAGAGCCGCTGCGGCGGCTCCCGGCCCTCGAGCCCCCAACGGCTCCTCCAGCGGCACCAGCGGCCCTACCAGCGGCTCGGTAGGAAACCCTTGCTCCAGCCGCTGTTGGGCTTCCTGGAAACGCTCGGCGGCCAAGGCCACCACTTCCTCTTCGCAATCCAGCGGGGGGGCCAGGTGGAACCGCACGCCCGGGTGCCGCCGGCGCAACTGCTCCACCAGCAGGGGCAAGTCCCGCTTCCAGTGCCCCGCGGCAAAGAGCAAAAGCGGCACCAGCACCACCTCGCCTGCGCCCTGGGCCAGGAGTTCTTCGGCCCCTTGCCCCACGTCCGGCTCGGCCAGCTCCAGGAAGGCCAACTGCAGCGGATGCTGCGGCAGCAGCCGGGCCACACTGCGGGCCAGCTGGGCAGCCTCGTCCAACCCCCGGGGGTGGCGTGTGCCGTGGGCCACCAGCAGCACGCCGCGCCGGGCTTTTTGCGCCGAGGAGCTCATGGCATGCACTCTGTTTTTGCGGTTTCCGGCGGGCCGGTTTCGCACGAGAATCCGCACTTGTTCTCCCTCGGCGAGCCGCGCGTGTCAACTTGCGCAGCCAATTGGCGAAGCGGCGTTTTTCGGTTCTCCTCCGGGAGCTGACGCTCCCGGCTCGCTGTTCAACCGCCGGCTAGCGCTGGAGGCTCGCCCCCGGTGTGAGATAACGTATTTGGCGAGCCCCCGGCTTTAGCCGCCCGGAGAGCCAAGAAAAAACGCATGTCGATTTTCTCCGCCGACTGAAGTCGGGTACGTGTTTAGCGTGCCAGCATAAGGTGTGATGTGTCCAAACCATAAAGCAAGCCGAAGGCTTGCCAGCCCAGTAGCCGGTGGTCGGAGCGCAGCGGAGACCACCGGAAAGTGACGGCCATTACCCTGCCCAGCACCCCGGCAGGGGTGCCAGAAACAGCCAGCGGTCCTCCCTCTGGCATCCCTTCGGGATGCTCAAGGACAAGGAAAAATGCTCCCTTCCGGGGGTCTGACGACCGTGAGGCTACGAAGCTGCGACGCCTGCGGCGTCGGTCCTCCGGCTGCTAGCTGGCTAAACACGTACGAAGTCGGCGGCTCGCCAACCGCCGGCTCACGCCGGCGGCTCGCTGGTTGCAAGAATTGGCGTTTGTTCTTGCTCCGGAGCGGAAGCTCCGGCGCAAGGCGCAGGCCGCACGCCGCAAGCCGATACTGTTTCTCCCCCCGCTAACGCGGGGGGCTCTTGGCAGTGCGAGTTAACGCTTGTTTCCTGCCCGGTGCGGAAGCACGGC
>JALSGI010000693.1 GCA_026982835.1 Planctomycetota bacterium
AGCCTCCGAATACCCCGAGGAGTTCGCCCTGCTGGCCCCGCCGCAGCAGCCGGGGGAGGTGGGCCGGCTGGGGCACTACCGCGTGCTGGGGGTGATCGGCTCGGGGGGGATGGGCGTGGTGTTCCTGGCCGAAGACCCCCAGCTGGAACGCTCCGTGGCGCTGAAGGTGATGAAACCTGCCCTGGCTCGCAACGCCCAGGCCAAGGAGCGTTTTTTGCGTGAGGCGCGGGCCATGGCCGCCGTGGAGCACGAGTGCATCGTGCCTATCTATCAAGTGGGCGAGGATGGCGGGGTGCCGTTTATTGCCATGCCGCTTTTGCGGGGGCAGACGCTCCAGGAGCGGCTGCGCAAAGGGCCCCTGCCCCCCCAGGAAGCTCTTCGCGTGGCCCGACAGGTGGCCGCCGCGCTGGCCGCGGCCCACCGCCGCGGGCTGATCCACCGGGACATCAAGCCGGGCAACATCTGGCTGGAGAAAAACGGCCGGGTCCGCTTGCTGGATTTCGGCCTGGCCCGACCCCAGACCCAGGATACCGAATTGACCCACTCCGGGGCCGTAATCGGCACGCCCAACTACATGGCCCCCGAGCAGGCCCGCGGAGAAAAACTCGACCCCCGCTGCGACCTGTTCAGCCTGGGGGCGGTGCTTTACCACATGCTCTCGGGTCGCCAGCCTTTCGGGGGCAAAACGCTGGCTATGGTGCTAGCGGCGGTGATGCAGCAGGAGCCGCCGCCGCTGGATTCGATCGTCAAGGGGCTGCCCCGGGAACTGGTGCTGCTGGTGCACCAGTTGCTGGCCAAGGACCCCCAGCGGCGCCCCCCAAGTGCCGCGGAGGTCTTCAAGCAACTGACCAGACTGGAAAAGCAGCTCCAGCACACCCAGGTGGAAGTCCAAAAGCCGCCTCCGGTCCAGCACGAGCCCGAACACACCTGGCCCACGGCTCTGGTGCCCTGGGAGCGGGGCGGGCCGCGCCTGGTCCCTGCTTGGCCCCCGCAACGCCCCGGCACCCACTCCCAGGCCCCCGCCCCGGCCCGCAAAAGCGGCTCCTGGGGGATTTCGCACATCCCTTTGTGGATGCTGGGCTTGGCTGCCGGCGGGGCCGCCGTGCTTGCAGGCTTGCTGCTGGGGGTGATCTTCCTGCGGAGCGGCAAGGGGCTGATCCGCCTGGAGATCAACGATCCCCAGGTGGAAGTGCAGATCAAAGGCACGCAGATCACGCTGCGGGGCTTGCAGGGGGCCAAAGAACTGCACGTCTCCCCCGGCGAGCATGCGCTGGTGATCCGCCGGGGAGACTTCGAGTTTGAAACCACGCGGCTGGTGGTGCGTCGGGGACAAAAGGTCACGGTACGGGTGGAGTACGTGCAAGGAGATTTGGTGGTGCGCCAGGGCAACCGCCAACTGGCCCGTGCCCGGCTCCCCCAACCCACTCCGGCCAAGGATCCGCCGCCGGAGTCCCGGCCGCCGAAGCCGGAGACCGGCTCCGATTCTGCGGACGCCAAACCGCTGCCGGCGCAAGCCGAACCGAAAACGACGTCTCCGCCGCCGGAGGAAACAAAGCCCCCTTCTGCCTCGCAAAGCGGAGAATCAAGCCGGCCCGTGCCCGGAGCCCAAGGCCCTCAGCCCCCGCTGGCCGTGGCTCCCTTTGGGCCCAAGGCGGCCCGGGCTTACCAGGAAGCCTGGGCCAAGTATCTGGGCGTGCCGGTGGAAAAGGAAGTCGATCTGGGCGGCGGGGTTAAAATGACCTTCGTGCTCATCCCCCCGGGAAAGTTCGAAATGGGGGCTGCCAAGGCGTTCGTGGAGTATGTCCAATCTGCAATCCCAAGGCCACCAGCACTGGACGAAGTCCCCCTGCACGTGGTGACCGTTTCGCGGCCCTTTTACCTGGCCAAGACCGAAACCACCGTGGAGCAGTTCCGGCGGTTTGTCCAGGCCACCGGCTACCAGACCGCAGCCGAGCAGAACAAGAAGGCCCGAGTGTGGGGAAAGTCCCCCAACGGGCAGCTTGTCCTCAAAGAGCAGCCGGGCGCCCACTGGCAGAACCCCGGCTTTTCGCAAACGTCCCAGCACCCGGTTACATGCGTCACGTGGGACGACGCCCAGGCGTTTTGCCGCTGGCTGGGCGGGCAGCTTGCCGCCCCGGTGCGCCTGCCCACCGAAGCGGAGTGGGAACACGCCTGCCGGGCCGGAACGAACGGGCCATACTACCTAGATCGGAGTCCCTGGGGTCGAGGAGGTTTCATGAATTCTTACAACTACAACTACTCCCAGCCCTCCTCAACACCGGTAGGGAAATTCCCGCCGAACCCCTTTGGACTCTACGACATGCTGGGCAACGTGTGGGAGCTGTGCGAGGACACCTACCAGAAGGACTTTTACAAACGCTCCCCTGAAGTAGACCCTGTGTGTCGTGACCCTGGACCTGCGAAAACCCTTCGCGGGAGTTCCTGGATGCGGTGGGTTGCTGCAAGTCACGTTTACATCCGGATTAGCACTGACCGGACAGGATACAATGAGTTAGGCTTCCGCGTGGTGCTGCCGCTCAAAGGCGAGTTTTCGCCCCGGGAAGAGGCTCCAAAGGGGTTTGCCCAAGTGGAGGTGGTGCAGCGGACCGGGCCGAGCACGGCCGTTTCTTTTCCGGGCCAGGCAATCCGCCTGTTCCCGGAGCACAAGCTGCGCAAGCTCACCCTGGCCCCCGGCAAGGTGGAGGTGCTGGTGGAGGCCGAACCGCGGAAGTTCCCCTTCACGCTCACCCTGCAAGCCGGCCAGCAGGTGCGCCTGGTGGTGGAAGAAGACAAGCAGCAGGTGGTGATTCGGGTGGATGGCCACGAGGTGTGGAACTTCCAGGAGCCGGCCCCATATCCGGTGGCAGGCATCGGGGCCCACCCGCCGGTGGCCGTGGCCCCGTTTGGGCCCAAGGCGGCCCGGGCCTACCAGCAGGCCTGGGCCCAGTACCTGGACATCCCCCTGGAAAGGGAGCTGGACCTGGGCGGTGGGGTGAAGATGCACTTTGTGCTCATCCCCCCCGGCGAGTACGAAATGGGCACGGCCAGGCTGCACGCCAAGCAGCTCGGCAAGCTCCCAGTGTGGCTAAAGTGGCTCAAAAGGGAACAGCCCCTGCACCGCGTGCGGATCACGCGCCCCTTTTACCTGGGCAAGAGCGAAGTCACCGTGGGGCAGTTTGCCCGCTTTGTGAAAGAGACGGGCTATCGCACCGTGGCCAAGCGTTGGGGCCTCAGCAAGACATGGCGTTCTCCCGGGTTTGAGCAAACCGAGCGCCACCCAGTGGTGCTGGTTCACTGGGAGGACATCGGGGCCTTTGCCACCTGGCTGAGCCACCGGAGCCAAATGCCGGTGCAGTTGCCAAGCGAGGCGCAGTGGGAATACGCCTGCCGGGCCGGAAGCACTGCGCCGGTGTACGCCTTGCCCCAGGGCGAGGTTCCCCTTTTCAAGCTGGCCAACACCCGCGACCAGCGCGACGGCTACCCCAACACCGCCCCGGCCGAGGCGCTGCCGCCCAACCCGTTTGGGCTTCATCACATGCTGGGCAACGTATTCGAGAGGTGCGTGGACGGGTATCAGGCGGACTTTTACGCCAAGGGGCCCCTGGAAGATCCGGTGGCCCCGCCTTCTCCAGCGCGGCCCCTTCGCTCGGGATCATGGCGTTCGGAGAGCATCGTGGTTCGCTCCGCTTGGCGAGAACCTTGGCATCACAATTATACTCTCCCCTCAGGCCACATCGGCATGCGTTTGATGATGCCGCTGCAAAGCCCGCGTTATCGCCAGGGGGTGCTGGCCCAGCTTCCGCCGGGGTGTGGGGCAGTGGAGGTGCAGTGGGAAACCAAGGATGAGGAGCTGGAAGTGGTGTTCACGGCCCGGGGAATTTCCCTGACTGCCGAGCACAAGCTGCGGCAGGTGAAGCTGGCCTCGGGCACTTGCCAGGTGCAACTGCGGCGGGGGGACAAGGAGGTGGCCCAGGTGGAGCTTTCCCTCCGGGCCGGAGAGCGCAAGAGGCTGCATGTGCGCAAGCGGGGTTCTCGCTTTTTGCTTCATGTGGCGCAGTAGCCGGGAAAGCGGTTAATGCAGCAGGCCCCCGGGGCCAAAGCCCCCGGTTCTCTTTCCCCCCAGGCACCCCTTGCCCCGGGCGAAGCTCCCGGCGCAGCGGTCCTGCTGGCCCTGCGCTGAGCGGCCCGGCACGATTTGCCGTTGGAAAAATTTCGGTCTCTTCTTACAATAAAAGCACCAAATGGGGGGTGCCGACGGCTCAGAGGGGGACCCAAGCAATTCCAATGTCGTTCTTTTTCACGGATTGGAGCCCACCTCTGCCAGGAGGCGTCGTTCGCGGGCCAGGCAGGGGGCCATTAAGCGGGGAGTTGCCATGACCATCCGATTGCTGATTGCCGACGATCACGAGGTGGTCCGCACGGGGCTGCGAACCTTGCTGGCCGGCACCGACATCCAGATCGTGGCCGAAGCCACCAACGGCGAGGAGACGGTCCAGCAGGCCCTGGAGCACAACCCGGACGTGGTGCTGATCGACATCCGCATGACCGAAGGGGACGGCCTGACGGCCCTGGGGCGGATCAAGCTGGAACGCCCCAAAATGCCCGTGCTCATCCTTTCCACGTTCGACAATCCGACCTACGTGGCCCGGGCCGTGGCCCTGGGAGCCGCCGGCTACCTGCTCAAGGGGGCCAGCCGCAACCAGATCGTGGCGGCCATCCGCAAGGCCGCCGCCGGAGAAAGCGCCTGGACCCGCGAGCAACTGCGGCGCGTGACCGGGGCGCTGTCCACGCCGCGGGTGGCCGGGGACGTGGAAGTGACGCTCACGCAGCGGGAAGCCGAAGTGCTGCGGCAGGTGGCCTTCGGGCTGACCAACAAGGAGATCGCCAAGAGCCTGTCGATCAGCTACGAGACGGTCAAAGAGCACGTGCAGCACATCTTGCGCAAAATCGGCGTCTCGGATCGCACGCAGGCGGCCGTTTGGGCGGTGCGCAAAGGGCTGGTGTGAGCCAGCCCGTGGCCCAGGGGGGGAGATTTCCCCCGCCCGCTCCCGGAAATGCTGTCCCCGGGCTGCTGGAGCGGTTAGAATGGGCAGGAGAAACGGCGATGCGGGCCGCCTGAGCCGGGCCATGTGTTTTGCGGGGGCACCGGTTTCCAGCGAGGTGTCTTGGCTATGAAAACCCTTCGTGAGGCGTTCACCCTGGTCGAAATCCTGGTGGTGATTATCATCATTGGGCTGCTGGTGGGCATCTCCATTCCGGCGGTCAACTCCGTGCGGCGCTCGGCTCGGCAGACCGAATGCCTGGACCGGATGCGGCAGTTGGGCCGGGCCATCCAAAGCTACGAGGGGAGCAAGAACCACTATCCCGGCTGGCGCGATACGCTTCGCGTCGGTTCGGCAAGACCCACGGTCAGCTGGTGCATTCTGCTGTTGCCGGAGCTGGATCGGCGGGACGTTTACGACACGTTCGTCAAGCCCCCCTTTTCTCCCCAGGCGCCAAAAATCGACGTGCTGGTCTGCCCGGCCGACCCGGATAAACGCGACGCCTCCGCCCAGCCGGTGCTCAGCTACGTGGTCAACGCGGGCATGCCCGATCAACCCAACACCGGCCGGGACTACAAGGCCAACGGCATCTTTCACGACCTGGTTCGCCAGCCGGCCCTGAAGATGACTTCCCGCTACATTGCCCAGGGGGACGGCCTGGCCCTGACGCTGCTGCTTTCGGAGAACCTGGCCGCCGGTCCTTATTCGCAAGGGCAGGCCGAGTTTTTCACCACGATGGTGTTTCTGCTCAACCCCTCGGCCGAGTCGTGGATCAACGGCTCGGAGAACCGCTCGCCGGCCTACCCGCGCGCCCGGCCCAGCAGCTTCCATGTGGAAGGGGTAAACGTGGTGTTTGCCAACGGCAACGGGAGGTTCCTTTCCGAGAAGATCGACTACCGGGTCTATCGCGAGCTGATGACCCCGCGCAAGGACCAGGCCCGCGACCCTATCTCCAACAACCCCGTGCCCCCCTTCCCGCAGAAACTCACCCCGGCTGACCTGGACCTGTAGGGCCGCTGCCGTGTGTTGAGGGTGCGGGTGGGAGCATTCGTGCCGGTTGTGCGGCTTGTTTCCCAGGCGGCTTGCCCCCTGACCGGCTCGCTTCCTCCCCTTTTCGGTCCGGCGGTAAGCTATCTTGCAACAGAAGCGCTCGCCTCCCGCAGCCGGGAGGCCAGGCCGTTTTTCCCCGCCGGAAGGAAACACCCCATGAGCAGCTCCACCGTGGAACAGGGCATCCTGCAACAGATCGCCGATCCGACGCTGGTTCAGGCCATCCAGCGTTCGGTGGCCCGGGCACTGGATATGTGCGATCTGAAAGTGCGCTGCGTGGGCGTCTCCTCCGTGCCGCTTTCGGACCAGGGACGGGTGACGGCCATGGTGGGCATCTATGGCAAGATTTCGGGGTTCATCACGGTCAACTTTTCCGAGCAGCTGGCCGTCAAGGCCGTCGAGGGGCTGCTGCAGGATTCCTTCCCCCAGTTCACTTCCCAGGTGATCGACGGGGTGGGCGAGCTGACCAACATCATCGCCGGGGGGATCAAGTCGGCTCTTTCGACCACCCGCTGGGCCTTTTCCAATATCACCGTGCCTTCGGTGATCGTGGGCACCGGCTACCAGATCGCCTACGCCCGCGGGCTGGACTTCGTGGCCACGCAGTTCGAGTACACTGGGGAGGAGATCATCCTGCTCCATGAGCGGTTTGTGAATGTGAGTCTCTCCATGCTGCCGCTGTAGTCTTCCGCAGCGCCGTCGTGTCCCCCCTCCTGGCCCGGGTGCTTGCTTGCGCCAGCATCCTGGCATAAACTGCCAGCATGTTGTCCCGAGGCAAAGGCCCTGTGCCCAACCGGCTCCCGCACTGGCGCCGCCTGCGCGGCTGGACCCAGCAGCACCTGGCCCAACTGGCCGGCGTGCCCCGAAGCGAAATCAGCGCCATTGAGCGGCAGCAGCTCACTCCCTCGGTGCAGGTGGCGTTGCTGCTGGCCCAGGTGTTGGGCTGCTCGGTAGAGGAGTTGTTCCCGCTGGAGGGGCCTCAGGCGGCCTGGGCCTGGCCCCCGCCGCGGCTCCCCTGGCGCTACTGGCAGGCGCAGGTGGGCACGCGGCTGTGGCTTTATCCGGCCGGAGGGCTGCTGGCCCCCTGGCTTGCCCCGGACGGGGCGACCGCCGCGCCGGAAGAGGTGGAGATGCTGCCTGCCGCCTCGCAAACGCTGGTGGTGGCTGCGTGCGATCCGCTGCTGGGCATGTGGTCGGCCCCGCTTGCCGCCCGCGGGGTGCGCCTGCTGCCGCTGGAGCGGCCCAGCCGCAAGGCCCTGCAATTGCTGGCCGCCGGGCAGGTACACGTGGCCGGGGTGCACTTTGCCACGGCCGAGGAGAACCGCCGCGCGGCGGCCGCGGTGCTGCCAGAACCGTTCCTGCTGGTGGATGTGGCCCGATGGCACGAAACCGTGGCCCTGGCCCCCGGGGTGCAAGCGCGCTCGCCCCAGGCGCTGCTGCGCCGCGGGGTGCGATGGCTGGCCCCGCCGCCGGAAGCGGCCGCCGCCGAAGCAGCCGGCGAGCTGCTCTCCGGGCGCCGCCCCCGCCGCGTGGCCGCCGGGCACCGGCAGATGGCTTGGGCCTTGCAACGCGGCTGGGCCCAGGCGGGCGTGTGCCTCCAGTTGGCCGCCGAGGAGGCCTCGCTGGAGTACCTGCCCCTGCGCTGGGAACACTACCAACTGTGCGTGCCCGAAAGCCAGCAGGACGATCCCCGTGTCCGGGAACTGCTGGCCTACCTGGCCTCCGGCGACTTCGCCCGGCAGTGGGAACATCTGCCCGGGGTGAAGCTGGACCACCCGGGCCGCTGCCACCGGTTCCCGCACTGAGGTACCCCTTGGAGAAACCGGATCGATACCCATGTGTGCCGTAAAATTGCAGGTCTCGACGACGCAGACCGGCTTTCCCTGGACGGAAGTTCGGGGCTCGCCGGGCAAGAACCGGCGCAGCGGCACCCCCCGGCGAGCCGGGGGCTTCAGCCCTCGGAGGAGAACTGGCAAAACCACGCTAATATGCGACTTTGCTCCGCGAGTTGACACTCGCGGCTCGCTGGTGCAAGAACAAACGCCGGTTTTTGTTTACCCCCGGCGAGCCGGGAGCGTAAGCTCCCGGAGTAAAACACGAAGCAACGATTCATGGGCACAACGCTCCGCAACCTCCCGCATGCGGCTCGCCGAATCGAGAACTCATGCCGACTCGGGCATCACGCGACGCTCCCCCTTGGTTGCCCTGGCCCTGCTGCTTGGGCTCTGCCTGGGCACCGCCGGCGGTTGCGCCCCGAGTGGGGGAAGCCACGCGGGAACAAGCGCCGCGGGGGAGAAACAACCTGGGGCCAAGATCACCATCGCCGCGGCAGCCAGCCTGGCCGGGGTGCTGCCGGAGATCAAGGAGCGCTTCCTGGCCCAAAACCCCGGCGTGCAGGTGGAGATCGTCTTCGGCTCCTCGGGGGCGTTCTTTGCCCAGTTGCAAAACCAGGCCCCGTTCGACCTGTTCCTCTCGGCCGACACCCTGTACCCGCAAAAACTGGTCGAAAAGGGCGTGGCCCTGCCGGAAGACTACCGCGAGTACGCCCGGGGGCAGGTGGTGCTGTGGGTGATCAAGGACTCGCCGCTGGAAGTAGAGAAGGGCCTGCAAGTGCTGGCCCAAGCGAGCGTGCGCCGCATCTCGCTTGCCAACCCGGCCACCGCCCCTTACGGCAAAGCGGCCATAGAGGCGCTGAAGCACTACCAGTTGTACCAGCAAGTCGAAGGCAAGCTGGCCCGAGGCGAAAACGTGGCCCACGCCGCCCAGATGGTCCAGTCCGGCGCGGCCGATTGCGGCATGATCGCCCTTTCGCTGGCCGTCTCCCCGCGGCTGCGGGACCAGGGCCGGTGGTATGTGGTGCCGCCGGACTCCTACCGGCCCATTCGCCAGGGGTTGGTGGTGCTTCGGCACAGCAAGCAGCGGGAGCTGGCCCGGAGGTTCGTGCAGTTCCTCTTTACCCCCCAGGCCCGCGAGCTTTTTGCCAAATACGGGTTTTCCGATCCGGAGCCGGCGCGATGAGCTACGCCTGGGAACAACTGGCCTGGCTGGACTGGCCTACCGTGCAGGTCACCGCCCTGCTGGCCTTCTGGACCACGGCGGTGCTGCTGGTGCTGGGGCTTCCGGCGGCGTGGTTTCTGGCCACCCGCCGTTTTCCCGGCAAGAGCCTGCTGGAGGCCGGCATCGCGTTGCCGCTGGTGCTGCCGCCCACGGTGCTGGGCTTCTACCTGCTGATGGCCCTGGGACCGCAAAGTCCCCTGGGCCGCTGGTGGGAGGGGCTCACAGGCTCCCGGCTGCCGTTTACCTTCCCTGGCATCGTGGTAGCCTCGGTACTGGCCAACGTGCCGTTTGCCATGCGGCCGTTCATGGACGCTTTCGGCGGGGTGAACCGCCGCCTGGTGGAAGCCGCCCGCACGCTGGGTGCCTCCCCCTGGCAGGTGTTCTGGCGCGTGGTGCTGCCGCTGTGCCTGCCGGGCATCCTCACCGGCGTGGTGCTCACCTTTGCCCATACCGTGGGCGAGTTCGGCGTGGTGCTCATGGTGGGGGGGAACCTGCCCGGGGTAACGCGCACCATGGCCATCGCCATCTACGACGACGTGCAGGTGCTCAACTACACGCGGGCCGGCTGGACCGCGGGCGTGCTGCTGGTGTTCGCCTTTGGCAGTTTGTGTCTGACTTACATGCTGGGAAAGAGCCGCTGGCGCGTATGACCACCCTGGCCATCGACATCCACAAAAGCTTCGGTCCCCAGGTGCACATCCGCGGCAAGCTGGACGTGCCGGCCGACGGCTACCAGGTGACCGCCCTGCTGGGTGCCTCCGGCAGCGGCAAGACCACCATTCTCCGCTGCGTGGCCGGGCTGGAAGTGCCCCAGCAGGGGACCATCCGCTTCGGCCCCGAGTTGTGGTTCGACGCGGCCCGGGGCAAGTGCGTCCCGCCGCAGCGGCGGCGCGTGGGGCTGGTGTTCCAGGACTACGCCCTTTTCCCCCACCTGAACGTCCAGCGGAACATCGCCTTTGGGCTACGGGGGCTTTCCCGGCAGCAGCGGCGCAAGCGCGTCGAGGCGATGCTGGAGCTGTTCGACCTCGGCGGGTTGGAACACCGCTACCCGCACCAGCTCTCCGGCGGGCAGCAGCAACGGGTGGCCCTGGCCCGGGCCTTGGCCCCCAACCCCCGGCTGCTGTTGCTGGATGAGCCGCTTTCGTCGCTGGACGCCCCGCTGCGGGCTCGCCTGCGACGGGAGATGACCGCGCGGCTGGCCCAGTTGAACATCCCCGTGCTCTGGGTCACCCACGACCGCCAGGAGGTGCTGGAGGTGGCCCAGCACGTGGCCGTGATGGACCAGGGCCAGGTGCAGCAATGGGGGAGCAAGGACGAGGTGTTTCTGCGTCCAGCGAACTTGCGCGTGGCTCGCATCGTGGGCATGGAAAACCTGCCCTCGGCCACGATCCGGGGCGTGCACAACGGCCGCGTGCAAGTGCAACTAGGGCAACTGTCTCTGGAAGTTCCTGCCCCGCCGCAACAGCAGCTTACCCCCGGACAACAGGTCCACCTGTGCGTGCCCACCGGGGCCATCGAGCTTCTGCCCCCCGAGGCGGCTCCGGCCACCGCCCAGGTGCTGGAAGTGCAAAGCCGCGGCCCTTGGCTTTGGCTGCGGGTGGCCTTGGGCGTGGAGCTGGAGTGCTGGCTGCCGCGTCATCGGGCCGCGGAGCTGGTGCCCGAGCCGGGCAAGCGGCTGGGCATTGCTCTTGCTGCCGAGCAGTTGCACCTGGTGGCCCGCCAGTGAGGGCCTGGAGGCTTGGGGGCTTGGAGGGATAGCGAGCCGCCGGCGTAAGCCGGCGGTTGAACGGCGAGCCGCGCACCGTCAGCCCGCGGAGAACCGGCGAGCCGGCGGCGTCAGCCGGCGGAGGGCTTGGAGGCATGGGGGCTTGGAGGGATCCGGAGCCCCGCACGTTAGTGCGGGGAGAATCGGCTTGCGGCGTGCGTCTTGCGCCGTACGGCGGGAGCTTCCGCTCCGATGCCGGAACAAGCATTAATTCTCGAAACGGCGAGCCCCGAGCTTCAGCTCGGGGAAGGCGAGCCGCCAGCTTCAGCTGGGGTACGTGTTTAGCGTGCTAGCATAAAACGGAGCGTTTCCAGAGCAAAAACGAGTCGATGCTTCTCCGGCGAGCCGCGTGCGTGAGCACGCGGTTTTTCAGAAAACGGCAGCGAATGTCGCTTTGTCTTCGCAACCGGGAGCTACCGCTCCCGGCTCGCTGGTTATGAGAACAAACGCTTCTTCTCGCCAGGTACGGCAACGCCAAGCCAAAGCCCTGTGCTAGCTGGCTAAACACGTACGCCTGATGGCCTGGATGCCCGGGGAGCAAGTGCAAAAGTTTTTACTGGAGGACTTCGGCGTGCGGTTGAGCAAGGAGCGGTGGCTTTGGGGTGCGGCTGAGATTTTGTGGCGGTTTTCAGGCGGCCTGGCGGATGCAGGTGGTCCAAAGGTGGTCAAAAGTTCCATCCAGCAATGCCGCCCGCAGGCTCAACACCGCCTCGGCCCGGCGTTTGCG
>JALSGI010000694.1 GCA_026982835.1 Planctomycetota bacterium
AACAGCCCCCCGTGGCACACAATTATGGCAACGAAACGAGCAGTATTTGGAATTTATATTCATTGATACAAAGGGGGAAGTGAAAATGGAAAAAGACGATAGAATACTAGCCGACACGAACAATATCAGATTTGGGACTAAATAACTCCACACCGAACTGGAAGCGGAGGGCAATTGATCTGGAAACAAAAACATGGCTTGGTGTAGGGTTCGCGGTTGTTATTTGTCCCCAAAAACCTTTAGCAGCACCAAGCCATGAACCGCAATTTCGCTTCTCGGTCAGCGCCGAGACGGTTCGTCGCTGGCTGCACGCGGAGCGGATCGTCTGGCGGCGGCCGCGGCCGGTGGTGGGTCAGCGTGATCCGGAATATGAGCAAAAACTGCAGGAAATTCGGCAGTTGTTGGCCTCGCTGCCGCCGGACGAGACGGCTGTTTTTCAAGATGATGTCGATCCTAATTTCACTCTCAACATAAGCCTCCATATAAATATCAGACTAAATGTCAATATCAATATCAATCTCAATCTCAATATCAATATAACATCAATCCGAAGATCGGCTCGATGTGGAAGCGTCAAGGCCAGCAGGCCGAGGTGGAAACGCCGGGCGATAATGTCAAGCGGCACCTGGCCGGGAGCTTGCACTGGCGGACGGGCCGCCTGCTGGTCAGCCGGCCGGGCACCCGGCGGGACACCCGATTGTTTGTTGAGCATCTGCATGACCTGCGTCGTTGGCTGCGTCGCTATCGGCGCATTCACGTCATCTGCGACAATGCTCGGTTTCACAACAGTCGCCTGGTGCGGGAGTTTCTTCGGCACTGGGGCCACCGGATCACGATTCACTTTTTGCCGAAACGAGCTCCCCAGACCAACCCCATCGAGCGGGTATGGTGGCACTTGCACGAGGAAATTACCCGCAACCACCGCTGCCGCACGATTGAAGAGCTGATCGATCTGACGTATGAATGGTTCGAAAGGAGCAAACGCTTCGAGATAGAAACTTCCCTTTATCCTTCTGCTCAAGCGACTTAGATACCACTTCCACTTTTTTGTGGAGTTATTTAGATGCGGAAAAAGCGAGTAAGTACAGGCATGCCGTTCGGTGAAATCGTGCAGCCAAGTGCACTGCCCGCTCTTATCTTTCTTTATCTCCGCCATGAGCTGCCTGCGCTCCCCATTCCTCCACAGGCACTCGGATCTGGGCGGCGGCCCGTTCCAGGGCTTGCTGCCAGCGGGTGGGGTACTTCGCGCTGGGCAGCAAATACCCGCGGCGGACCATCTCC
This sequence comes from Planctomycetota bacterium, assembly GCA_026982835.1. Lineage (GTDB taxonomy): Bacteria > Planctomycetota > Planctomycetia > Pirellulales > S012-138 > S012-138. The sequence continues at coordinate 1,282 of JALSGI010000694.1, forward strand.
AGGTTGATCGGCAAACCGTCCCCGCTACGCACCAGCCACGCACACAGATCGCCGTCGGCATCATAGGGCTGCCAGCGGGGGTCCAGCACCAGCCGCACGCGCCGGCCCACGCTTAGCCGGGCCAGCAAAGCCATGCCGTGCTGGTGTAGCACGGCGTCCAGGTAGCCGGGAGCACTGATGGCATCCACGCCCAGCAGCCGTACCAGTTCCTCTTGGCCCTCGCGGGTGCGGACCACCACCTTGTCCGGGGCCAGCACTTCGATCACTTTCACCGGGTCGGCCAGTTCCGGCGGCAACGGTTCGGTCGGGGCGGCCCGAGCCGGCACCAGTGGAGCTCCCAGGCGGTGTTGCACGCCGGATACGGAACGGGGCTGGTGCATCTCTGACACGGGGCGTTGCCCCAGCGAAAGTGGCACCGCTCCCAGGCTCAGCAACACCAGCAACAGGCTCAACAAGGGGGACCCGTGCAACATGCTCGGCTCCGGTTTGTGTGTTCGTTGGGGTCCGGCAGGCTTGGGACCGTTCCCGGCCTGTGGCCGCCGTGGGGTTGGGTCCCCGTCCTTGCCCGAGGCGGCCTTCGTACAAACATAGAACACAAAACCAGCACAAAGCAAAAATCCGGCAAAAAACGCAGAATCGCTGCCATCGCGCCAGGCGGTCTTCGGCCCCTGCCAGAGCGTTGTTCTCCCCCCGCTTACGCGGGGGGCTCTTGTTGAGCAAGGAGACGCTCTTTCTTGCAGCGGAGCGGGAGTTCCGGCGCACGGCGCACACCGATCTCCCCGCACTGACGTGCGGGGCTCTGTATCCCCCCAAGCCCCCAAGCCTCCACGCCTCCTAGCCCTCCCGCGGATCGCCGTTCTCCGCCAGCTGAAGCTGGCGGCTCGCCGGTTGTAAGAATTGACGCTTGTTCCGGATCCGGAGCGGAAGCTCCCAGTGGCCGACGGCCCTGCCGCCCTCCGGCTACTCGCACTCTAGCTCCACCGCGTAGCCCATCTTGCGGGCGTAGCGGAGCATGTGGGCGTGTTCTCGGCGTTTGACGGGGCGGGCCGGCGTGCCCACGTAGATCGTCCAGGGCCGCGTGCGCGTTCCGGCCGGAAGCAGGCTCCCGGCCCCCAGCACCGTCCCCTGGCTCAAGCGGCAGCCGGGCAGCACCACGCAGTTGCTGCCCAGGTTGACAAAGTCCTCCAGCACCACCGGTTCGCACCGCACCTGGTCGCGGTAGGCTTCGGGGATCACCGGCCCGGGACCGATCAATCCGGCCCCTTGGAACTGGTCGCTGGCGCAGATGATCCGCCCCCCGGCGGCAATGTTGGTAAAGTGTCCCATCCGAAGCAGCGCCTCGCGCCCCCCGATGACCGACACATGCGGGCCGATGTGCACGTAGTCCCCCAGTCGCATGGCCGTGGTGCAATAGAAAAACGCATCGATGGCCACATGGGAGCCCACCTCCACCAGCTCCGGGTAGCGCACCACCGAGGGGTGCCCCAGCAGTACGTCTTCCCCGCAAGAGGCAAACGCATCGACCATCCGGGCTTTCTCCGCCAAAGAGAGACAAGGGGTGAGCCGCTACCAGCCGGAGGCGATCACGCGGAGGATGTACTCCACCTGCTCGTCGCTCAAGGCGTCGTGCAGGGGGATGTGGATTTGCCGGGCCTCGAACCGGGCCTGGCCCTGCAGTTGTTCCCGCTGTTGCGGCGTTTGCCCGAACACCGGGTTGGTGTCGATCCGCGTATCGACCATCGAGGTGGGAATGCCGTGTTGGGCCAGTTTTTCCACAAAGCCGTCGCGGTCCTCCACCAGCAGCGGGAAGAGCCAGTAGGCGTGCTGGCATTCCGGGGGCAGGTGCAGCAGCTCCACTCCCGGCACCGAGGCCAGTTGCTGCCGGTACCACTGGCCGATCTGCTGCCGTCGCTTGAGCCGGGGGGCGAACGCTTCCAGGTTGGCCAGCCCCACGGCGGCGGCGATGTCGTTCATGTGGTATTTCAGTCCCGGCTCGCTCACGGCCAGCTCGCGTCCCCCGTAGCGGTTCCGTCGCACGTTTTCCCGGTCGATCCCGAACCAGCGTCGGCGGCGGACGGCGGCTGCCAGCTCGGGGTCCGGGCAGCAGACGACTCCCCCGTCCCCGCACGTAAAATGCTTGATCGCCTGAAACGAAAAGCAGGTAAACGGGGAGATGGAGCCGATGGGCCGCCCGTGGTACCTGGCTCCGAAGGCATGCGCGGCGTCTTCGATCACCACCAGGTTGTGCTCCCGGGCCACCTGAGCGATCCGGTCCAACCGAGCCGGCAGCCCCCCCCAGTGAACCACGATCACCGCCCGGGTGCGGGGCGTGATCCGCCGGGGCAGATCGTCCGGGTCGAGGTTGGCCGTGCGGGGGTCGATATCGGCAAACACCGGCCGAGCCCCCGCAGCCAGCACGGCCATGCCCGTGGCAATGAACGTCTGGGGAGGCAGGATGACTTCGTCCCCCGGCCCCACCCCCGCGGCCAGCAGCGACAAATGTAACGCCGCCGTGCAGCTGTTTACCGCCACCGGATGGGCCAGTCCCCAGCGGGCCAGCTCCTGCTCGAAGTGGCGGACCACCGGGCCTTCGCCCACCCAGGTGGAGTGGAGCACCTGGGCCACCCGTTCCGAGGCATGGGGGGCGATGTGGGTGTGGAAAAACTCGATTTTTCCCGGGGGTGCCTGGGGCACTGTTGCAGCGGAGCTCCGGGGCAGTGAGAAAACCGCGTGCTGAGGGGCAGGGGTTGGCATGGGGCAACATCCGTCTCTGGGGGGGACCGTGCCGCTGTGGCGGTGCAACATGCCCGGAAAGCGGCACCCAGGTCAAGAGATTTCCACGCAGGCGGCTTGCTGGGGTCTTGGGTCGTGGGACCGAGAGCCCCGCACGTCAGTGCGGGGAGATCGGCGTGCGGCGTGCGACTTGCGCTGTTGCGCCGGTGGTTCCGCACCAGTGCGAGAAAAAGCGCTTATTCTTGCAACGGCGAGCCGCGCACCGTCAGCCGGCGGTTGGCAAGCTGCCGATTTGCGGACTTCAATCCGCGGAGAGCCCAAGAGCCTCCTGCGTCCGTAGGGGGGGAGGGCAGCCTGCAAGTGCTTTGCTCAACGGCAAATGCGCGCCGTGGCTGCGTTCCCGGCGCGGACGCCACTGCAGCAAATGCTGGTCTTGACGTCAGCAGCGGGCTTTGTCATAGTTCGGCCCGACGGTACCGGGAAAACGGAGGTTCATCACGGTCACGAAAGGAGTCCTCGCATGCATCACTCCACCGGGTCGTTCCATCAGTCGCCGTTCGTGCCGCAGGTTCCGCAGCCGGGCAGTCCGCTGCCGCCGGCTCCGATCACCCCGCCGCGAATGGCCCCCGCCCCCCCGCCAACTACCCCGGCCCAGACCCCTCCGCCCCCTCCAGCTCCCAGCGGGCCGTTGCCCACCGCCCAGGTGCAGCAGCGGTGCCATTTCTACCAGGCCCTGCCGCCTGAGGAGCGGGCCAAAGAGGTGTGCCGCCTGGCCAGCGAGTTTTATCAAAAGAACCCGGACTGGGTGCTGTTTTTCCGCGAGGTGTTGGGTCTGCGCGGCATCGTGCGGCAGATTTACAACACGCCGGAGGCCCTGGCCCAGTTCGAGCAAACCCCCGAGTACGAAGAAATCCAGCACATGCTGGCCCGACTGCGGGAAAAAAGCCAGCCCAAGCCCGGCGTGGCCCCGCAAGAGCCCACCCGCGTCATCACCGTCCGGCTGCCCAAGAGCCTGCATGAGGCCTTGCGGGCCGAAGCCCACGAAAAACGCACCAGCATGAACAAGCTGTGCATCTCCAAGCTGCTGCAGATGATCGACCAGGACCTGGTGCCGGCCGAAACCTAACCGGTCTTGGCTGCCCCCTGAAGTAACGCTTCCGTGCCCCATTGCTTCTGCTGGGAACCGGCGGCAGTTTCCCCCCTGCCGCCGGTCCTTTTGCGCCGGGAGGGGTTGCCCGCTGGCGGTTGTTCTCTACAAACACCGGCTGGCGGAGCATTTGGAGTGCGGAAGCTTGCTTCCGCTCATGTGTGCTCCGGCTTGCCGGAGCAAAGACAATGCGGCGGCCAGCCGCCGCACTCCCCCCAGGGCGAGCCGCAAGCGTGAGCTTGCGGTTGTTTTTTTTGAACCAGGTGGGCTGTTGGTTTGTGCGAAGCAACCGGGAGCTCGTGCACCCGGCTCGCCGTTCTCCCCCCGCTTACGCGGGGGGCTCTTCCGCGGGCTGATGGTGCGCGGCTTGCTGGAGAACCGCCGGCTCACGCTGGCGGCTCGCCATCCTTCCAAGCCCCCAAGCCCCACGCCTCCACGTCTCCACGTCTCCAAGCCCTCCGCCGACTGAAGTCGGCGGCTCGCCGGTTCGAGATTAACGCTTTCTTGCACCGGTGCGGAAGCACCACCTCAAGACCCAAGACCCAGGACCCAAGTCCTCTGGAGCGGAAGCTCCCGCGCACGCCACATGGCGCAAGCCGATACTGTTTCTCCCCGCACTGACGTGCGGGGCTCTTTCAAGACCCACAACCCACGCCCTAGGACACTGCAAGCCGGCAACCATATTGACACTGTAACAAGACACTGTATAATGCAAGCATGAAACCGCTGTGGCGAATTGACGAGTTTGCCCAGGTGGTCCAGCAGGCGCTGGAGGCCGGAGACTACCCGGGACCGCGTTCGGCCCGGGTGCGCCCGGTGCCGGATCGCCGCACGATCCGCTACTACACCACCTTGGGGCTGCTGGACCGGCCTGCCCAGATGCGGGGCCGCGTGGCCTACTACGGGCCGCGGCACGTGCTTCAGTTGGCGGCCATCAAGCAGCTTCAGGCCCGGGGAGCCACCTTGCGGCAGGTGCAGCAAGAACTGGCCGGGGCAGACGAAGAACACTTGCGCCGCTGGGCCCGCATCCCGGAGGAGTTTTGGAAGCAGTGGTCCTTGCCACCGGAGGCAGCTTCCGAAGAGAAGCCCTCGGCACCAGCATCGCCGTCCCGGGGCCGTCCCTTCTGGCGGCAAGTGCCGGAGCTGCCCCAGGAGCCGCTCCCGGCGGAGCTGCCCAGTCCCTACCCGGTGCAACCGGCAGCTTCCATCCGGCTGGCCCCTGGGGCCACCCTGGTGCTGGAGGGCGTCGGCCCGCAGCAACTAGACCCGCGCACGCTGTGGAGTCTCCGCAGCGAGCTGGAACGGCTGCGGGAAAAGCTCGCCGCACTGGGCCTGGTACCGCCAGAGAAGCCCGATGCTTCCCGGACAAGCAAACAAGAGGCTCCCGGCAGGGGAACGCCCGGGCTGGGAGGGGAACTTGGCACGGTTCGATCCAGGGAGGAACCAAACGCATGATTCGCCCAGTTCACATGTTGCCGGAGTTGGAACCGGAAGAGGCGCAGGCGGAGCTGCAGGCCGGTTTCGGGGCACTGGAAACCCCGAAGGGGAGACTGCCGCTTCGGGCCATGCGTGTGGAGGCGGAGGTGCACGGGCTGGTGGCTCGGGTCAAGCTGCGCCAGCAGTATCGCAATCCGCTGAAACAGCCACTGGAGGCCACGTACATTTTTCCGCTGCCGGATCGCGGGGCGGTCACCTCGTTCGTGATGGAGGTGGGCTCGCGGCGGCTGGAGGCCCAGCTGAAAGAACGCGCCCAGGCCCGCGAAGAATACGACCAGGCCATCCAGCAAGGCCACCGGGCGGCCATCGCCGAGGAGGACCGCCCCGAGGTTTTCTCCCTGCGGGTGGGCAACATCCCTCCGCAGGCGGAAACCACCGTGGAGCTGGTGCTGGTGGTGCCGCTGGAGGTGGTGGACGAAGAGGCCACGTTCCGCTTTCCGCTGGTGGTGGCCCCGCGCTACGTGCCGGGCATTCCGCTGGATGGTCCGGGGGTGGGAAGCGGCACCGCCCCGGATACCGACCAGGTGCCCGACGCCTCACGGGTCACTCCGCCGGTGCTGCTGCCGGGTTTTCCCAACCCGGTCCAGTTGCAGTTTGAAGTTCACCTGCACCCCAGCCGCTTGTACGCCCAGCACTGGCAGCGACGCCTGGCTTGCACGCTGCACAGCGTGGTGGTGGAGGAGGGGCCGCCGCTTCGGGTGCGCTTGCAGCCCGGGGAGCGGCTCAATCGGGACTTTCTGCTGCGGCTGCCGCTTGCGGCCCAGGAGCTTCGCAGCAGTTGGCAACTGGCCCCTGCAAGCAAAGAGGCTCCGGGGGTGTTTGCCGTAACGGTGGTTCCTCCGCGGCTGGAGCCGGGTCAGGAGAGTCCGCCTCGGGACGTGGTGTTTGTGCTGGATCGCTCGGGGAGCATGACGGGCTGGAAGATTGTGGCTGCCCGGCGTGCCCTGGGGCGGATGATCGACTCGCTCAACCCCCAGGACCGCTTCGCCGTGCTGGCTTTCGACCACGTGGTGGAAAGCTACGCCGAGCATGCCGGCAAAAAAGGCAATCGCGGCAAGGCAACCCCCGAGCTACTCTCGGCCACCAACCGCAACCGCTACCGGGCCGTGGAGTGGCTGGCCCGCCTGGAGGCCCACGGCGGCACCGAGATGGCCCCTGCGCTGGCCGCAGCCGCCAAGCTCTTGCGAAGCCAAGGCCGCAGCGAGGAGGAAACGCGCGAAGCCATCCTGGTGGTGGTGACCGACGGGCAAGTGGCCGGGGAGGACGCCGTGCTGCGGGCACTGGCTCCGGGCAGGGGCAAGCGCCCCGTGCGCGTGTTCGCCGTGGGGATCGACCAGGCGGTGAACCTGGGGCTGCTGCGCCGCCTGGCCCAGCAGGGACGCGGTTGGTGCGAGACCATCGAATCGGAAGACCGCCTGGACGAGGCGATGCAGCGCATCCATCGCACGCTGGCCGTGCCGGTGTTGCGAGGGTTGCGAGTTTGCTTCGAGGGCTGGGACGGGGAGCCCTCGGGCATGGTGCCCGAGCCGCTGCCGGAGGTGTTCGCCGGGCGGCCGACCCTGATCTGCGGTCGCTTACCTGCCGGGAGCAGCGGGATGCCACAACGCCTGCTGCTGCGGGGCCAGTTGCCCAACGGCACCCCCTGGCGGCAGGAGCTTCTTCCGGAAGCGGCTCCGGCCGAGGTACTGCTCCCCCTTTGGGGGCGGATGCACCTGCGGCAGTTGGAGGATCGCTATGCGGTCCGGGCCGCGGAGTCCGACCCGGAAGAGCTTGCCCACAGAATCGTGCAAACCTCGCTGGAAAGCCGCGTGCTGAGTCGTTTCACGGCCTACGTGGTGGTGGACCGCTCCCAGGTGGTCAACCCCGGCGGCGAAGTGGTCTCCATCACCCAGCCGGTGGAGATGCCCCAGGGATGGGATATGTTGAAAGCATCCGCAGCGCTGCCGAGTTTTGCCTTCATGTTGTCGGGTTTTGGAACTGCCATGGCGAGTGTGATTGCGGAGCCAAAACGCTGGTCGCTCTGGTCAAGGAAAAGCAAACCTAGCCGCCGCGACATTCGCCGGCGCCGGCGGAGTCCCTTGCCAGCAGAGCCCCACGCTGCCGAAGAACTTGTCCGGAAGCTTCGGGGTTTCCTCTCCCAGGTGGAAGCCGCTAGTGACGAAGAGGAGCTATGCCGGCTGTGGCAGGAGATTCTGGACGGCCTCAAGAGCCTGTTGAACAGGGTTCGGCGGAAAATTTCCGCCAAGATTCGCAAGCAATGCGAAAGACTTATCCGCCGGATCGAGCAACACGTCGCCCAGCTCCAGCAGGGAAAGCTGCCGCCGGAGGAAACCTCCCTGATTGTTGGGGTCGAGGATTGGCTCGACACGCTGGAAGACCAGGGCGGCGCAGCGTTTTGGAAATAATGGCCGCCGGGGTTTATGGCCGCCGGTTCCAGTAGATGCGCAGGTTGTGGGTCTGTCGGGCCACGGCCACGATGTCGTTACGCCCGTCGCCGTCCAGATCGGCCACCACCAGGTCTTCCACGGCCATCTGGCCCGGCTCCAAAAGCGTGCGCTGCCAGCGGCGGCCCAGCTCATCCTGCGGGTCGTAGATGCGCACGCCGCGCGGTGCGGCCCCGCCCTGGTGGTTGCGCACGCCGATGACCAGTTCCTGGGCCGGGTCGTCGTCCAGGTTGGCGCACCAGACGGCGTGGCCCCATTCCAGGCGATCATCCAGCACCAGGCGGTTCCACTTTTGTGGGGGCGAGCCGGGCTGCTGCCAATAGACCACCACCTGGTTGCCGTGCCAGGGCTCGATGGTGGCCAGGTAGAAGCGTCCGGGGCCCAGGCGCCCCAGCTTGATCTCGCTGGCCCCTTTCTTGCCCTTGGGATTCTCGAAGCCGCGACTGAGGGAAATTTGCTCGAAGCGCCACTGCCCGCCGTTGCGCAGCCAGGAGACGCCCTCGTAGCTGGCCACCAGCAGATCGATGCGGCGGTCGCGGTCCAGGTCCACGGGCCAGAAGTTGTGCGCCACGTGCAGCCGGTGGTTGATCACCCGCACCGGCCAGCGGTCCTTGGTGGGGTTTTTGGGAATCTGGTAGGCCAGCACCCGCAGCGGGCTGTCCTCGAAGTTGGCCCGGGCCGTGGCCCCCGGGCCGAAAAGCGGCACCACCACCAGCTCGGCCCGGCCGTCGCCGTCCAGGTCGGCCCAGTTGATCCGGTGCAGCGTGGGCTCCCGGCCGATGGGGTACACCTGCCAGCGGTGCTCCAGCCCGCGTGGGTCGCGGCGCAGCCACTGCAGGGTGCCCCCGGCCTGCGTGTTGCGAAACTGCCACCCGGCCCCCAGGGCAAAGTCCACCAGGCCGTCGCCGTCGATGTCGTAGGGGGCGATGCACACGTTGTCGGCCATCGTCTGGTCCTGGATAATCGTGTGCGGGCGCCAACTGGGATTCTCGTACCACAGCACCCGGCGGCGATCCACGACCACAATGTCCGGCTTGCCGTCGGCGTTGACGTCCACTACCCGCACGGCATAGCCCACGCCAAGGTCGTCGGCCAACTGTTGCGACTGCCAGTTCCACTTGCCCCCTTGGGCCAGGGCCACAGCAGGCAGCACCAGGAGCAGGGCAAGCAACATCCGCAGGGAGCATTTCATGGCGGGCACTCCTTGGGGGGAACAGTTTTGTGTGTGTGTGGTGTTTTCGGCTGGATCGTGGATTTTTGTTTTGCAGTGGTGGCAAAGCGATGGTTGTGTTTGCTCGGCGAGCTGCGTGCGTGAGCACGCGGTTGTCTTGCCGCTGGCGCTGGTTCTTGCAGCCGCGAGCCGTGGGCGTAAGCCCACGGAGAGCACGGCAATCATGCGCCGCTTTCTTATCCTCTCCAGGAGCTTACGCTCCCGGCTCGCCGTTGGTTGTTTGGCGTTTATTCTTGCTGTGGAGCGGAAGCTCCCCGTGGCTGCGGCCCTGCCGCCTCCGGGAGCTTACGCTCCCGGCTCACCGTTTGTTGAAGAATCGGCGTTTGTTTTCACTTCGGCGAGCCCCGGACTTCAGTCCGGGGAGAGCCAAGAAAAAACGCATGCCGATTTTCTCCGCCGACTGAAGCTGGCGGCTCGCCGGTTGCAAGAAGAAACGTTTTTTCTTTTCTTGCATCGGAGCGGAAGCTCCAGCGCACGGCGCAAGCCGATTCCGTCTCTCCCCCCCGCTGACGCGGAGGGCTCTTGGTTGTGCAAGTTGACGTTCGTTCTCACTTCGGTGCTGAAGCACCACCTCAAGACCCAAGACCCAGGACCCAAGACCTCTGGAGCGGAAGCTCCCCGTGGCTGTGGCCCATCATAACCACCCACACCTGCAAGCCGCAAACGCTCCAGAGTCGTTTTCGCGGCGGCCCGGGGCGGTTAGAATCCACAGGGGAAACGGTGTTTTTTCCTGCTGGAGTTTGCTCCCATGAGTTGCCAACTGCGCATGTTTCGCCTGCGGCAGCGCTTCCCGCGGCCCAGGCTGGAGGACGTACCGGGCCAGGTCCACCGCGAGCTGGAAAAGTTGCAACTGCACCGTCGGGTGCAGCCGGGTCAGCAAGTGGCCATTACCGCCGGCAGCCGCGGCATTGCCAACATCGTGCCCATCCTGCGGGCGGTGGTGGATCACTTGAAGGGGTTGCAACTTCGGCCGTTTATCGTGCCGGCGATGGGCTCCCACGGCGGCGGCACGGCCGATGGCCAGCGCGAGGTGCTGGCCACCTACGGCATCACCGAGGAAGCGATGGGCTGTCCCATCCGCGCCACGATGGAAACCGTGGTGCTGTGCCACACGCCCGAGGGAATCCCGGTCCACTTCGACCGCTATGCCCACGGGGCCGATCACGTGGTGGTGGTCGGACGCGTAAAGCCCCATACGGACTTCGTGGGCGAGATCGAAAGCGGGCTGATGAAGATGATGCTCATCGGCCTGGGCAAGCACG
>JALSGI010000695.1 GCA_026982835.1 Planctomycetota bacterium
GGTGTAGCAGATTTTCTTGGTGCGGGTCTCATAGACCGGCTTCCACACGGTGTAGCAGATGTTGCGGGTGCGGGTTTCCCACACCGGCTTGCACACGGTGTAGCAGATTTTCTTGGTGCGGGTCTCATACACCGGCTTCCACACGGTATAGCAGATGTTCTTGGTGCGGGTCTCATAGACCGGCTTGCACACCGTGTAGGTACACTCGCGGTAGCGGGTTTCGGGGACGTACTTGACGCAGTTGACGACCTTGTCTTCGCAAACGGTTTCGTAGATGGTCTTGTAGCAGGTGTACTGTTTCTTCTCGTACACGACCTTCTTGCAGGTCTTCATGACCGTGTAGCAGCAGTGCCTGGCTGCGGCGTAATCCACCATGGCCCGGTGGCCGACCAGGCGAAAGCTGGCCGCCCCGCAATAGCCGGCGTGGACCTTGGCCGCCCAGACCGCCGTACAGGCCACGGCAATCAGGGGAACAAGCAATCGATGTTTCATCCTCGTGCCTCCTTCAAGCAGTTCGTAACAGGAGTAAGGACCTGGTCACTCCGCGAAATCCGACAGACCTTTCATCGGCGGCACCAGTCGCCGCCGATTAGCCTGTCCACGCATTTTTTGGAGAGCATGCAGCTTTCCCATCCAATCATCGGCGCACATTTGCCAGAGGCTGGGTATTTTTTGCCGCTTGTGGAGAATTTCTATTTCTTCAGGACTGTTCGTGCCACTGGTGCAGATCGTGCAAAAAAGAGAAGAATGTAAGGAATAAATGGCTTGAGAGGCATGAAGGAAATAATCGGATTTTGCAGGAAGTAAGGGTTCCGGCTGCAGAAAAAGATGGAAAAAGAAATGGGTTTCGGAAAACAACAAAAAGTGATTGATTTCGGTTGACTATTCCTGTTGTGCAATCTAGGTACACATAGGGCAGAGGATAGGAGGATAGACGGAGATGGGTTCTTGGTTCAGACCGAGTCACGCGACCGAGGTATTCCGTCCATGCGGCGAAAACTCCACGAAGCCACCGGGTTTACCCTTATCGAGGTGTTGATCGTCGTCGTCATTCTGGCCATCCTGGCCGTGGCCGTCGTGCCCCAGTTCACCGACTCCTCCGACGATGCCAAGGAAAGCACGGCCCTGATGAACCTGCACACGCTGCGCAGCCAGATTCAGCTTTACCGGGTGCAGCACAACGGCCTGACCCCCTCGGCAACCCTCCAGGAACTGACCATCCAGACCGACGCCTCGGGCAACCCCGGCACCGAGTTTGGCCCTTACCTGCAATTCATTCCGGAAAACCCCTTCACCGGCAGCAACACGGTGCGGGAAACGACCGAGAACCCGCCCACGGCTGCCAGCGGGGCGGCCGATGCCGGCTGGCTGTACCACAAGGCCTCGGGCAACATCTGGCTGGACGATACCCGATACCTGAACCGGTAACCCTCCTTGCGGACCGCCGCCCCTGGACCACCAGGGGCTTTTTCTTGCGCCCCGGGAGGCTCTTTGCACGGGGACTCTCCCTCGGTATCACAGGGGAAGAGGACGTCCGCACTTTTGCAGAATGGCTCTTTCGGGGGAGTTGGATGGATTGGATTCGCATTGCCGGCGGTCGGGTGTTCGATCCGGTAAACGGCATCGAGGACCAGGTGCAGGACATCTGGATCCAGGGGGATCGGATCGTCGCCCCGCCGCAGGATCCCGACGTGCGCCCTGTGCGCACCATCGACGCTCGCGGGCTGATAGTGATGCCCGGCGGGATCGACATGCACTGCCACGTGGTGGGGCCAAAGGTGAACATGGCCCGCAAGCTCCGACCCGAGGAAAAACGCCACGACCAGGTGATCCCCCGCACCTTGCGCACCCACAGCGGCACGCTGGGCAGCGTGCCCAGCACGTTCGCCACCGGGTACAGCTACGCGGGATTGGGCTACACCACGGCCTTCGACGCGGCCATCCCGCCCCTGTCGGCCCGGCACGCCCACGAGGAGTTCGAGGACACCCCCTGCATCGACAAGGGGTTTTTCGTCCTGGTGGGGAACAACCACTACGTGATGCGGAGTATCGCCCGGGGAGAGCACCAGCGGATGCGGCACTTTTTGGGCTGGCTGCTGGGGGCGGCCAAGGGCTACGCCTGCAAGCTGGTCAATCCCGGCGGGGTGGAAGTGTGGAAGCAGCACGCCTCGGGAAACGTCCACTCGCTGGACGAGCCGGTGGGGCACTTCGACGTTACCCCCCGGCAGATCATCCGCCACGTGGCCCAGGCCGCCGACGAGCTGGGACTGCCCCATCCCGTGCATATCCACTGCAACAACCTGGGTCTGCCGGGCAACTGGCAGACGACGCTGGCCACCATGCAGGCCCTGGAGGGGCACCGCGGCCACCTGACGCATATCCAGTTTCACAGCTACGCCGGCGGAGAAGGGGACGAAACCACCTTCGGCTCCCGCGTGCAGGAGCTGGCCGAGTACGTCAACTCCCACCCCAACATCACCATCGACGTGGGCCAGGTGCTCTTTGGCGAAACGACCAGCATGACCGGCGACGGGCCGCTGGGCTACTACCTGCACCGCGTCTATGGCACCAAGTGGTTCAGCGGCGACGTGGAGATGGAATCCGGATGCGGCATCGCCCCGATCCGCTACCGCAACAAGTCGCTGGTGCATGCGTGGCAATGGGCCATTGGGCTGGAGTGGTTCCTGCTGGTCCGCGATCCCTGGCAAGTGGCCCTGAGCACCGATCACCCCAACGGGGCCTCGTTCCGGGCCTATCCGCAGGTGGTCCACCTGCTCATGGACCGCGACTACCGCCGCCAGATGCTGGCCACGGTGCCGCGGGCCGTGCGAGAAAACACCCTGCTGCGGGAACTGGACCGGGAATACACGCTACAGGAAATTTGCATCATCACCCGGGCTGCTCCGGCCCGGATGCTCGGCCTGCCCCACAAGGGGCACCTGGGCCCGGGGGCCGACGCCGACGTGACCCTCTACCAGCCCTCGGACGACATCCGGCAGATGTTCCAGATGCCGAAGGTGGTGATCAAGTCCGGACAGGTGATCGTGGAGGACGGGGAACTGCGGGAGGAGGTGTTTGGCCGCACGCTTTACGTGGCTCCCGGCTACGACGCGGAGCTGGAGCAGGATATTGCCCGCTGGTTCGAGGATCACTACACGGTGCAGTTCCGCAACTACCCGGTGGAGGAGCACTACCTGAGCGCGGCCCTGCGGGTGCCCACCTCGCCCGAGGCAGAGTAGGGCGGATTTGCCGCTTGTCTGGGGAAAACGGGGAAAACGAAAACCGGGAGCTCGTGCTTCCGGCTCGCCGTTCTCCACCGGCTTACGCCCGCGGCTGGCCGTTTGTGTGAGATAACGTGTTTGGCAAGCCCCGGCTTCAGCCGCCCAGAGAGCCAAGAAAAAACGCATGTCGATCTTCTCCGCCGGCTGACGCCGGCGGCTCGCCGGTTGAAAAACCGGAGGTTTGTTCTTGTCCAGTGACTCCCCCCGCTAACGCGGGGGGCTCTTGGGCTCCTCCGCGGGCTGAAGCCCGCGGCTCGCCATTCCTCCAAGCCCCCAAGCCTCCACGCCTCCAAGCCCCCGGTGCGGAAGTCCCTGGCGGCCGCCTAGTCGGTCCCCTGGTGCTTGATCGGCGGCCAGTAGAGCTCGAAGCCGTGCTTGATGTAGTCGGGGCTGTTGTCCAGGTCGTGGCACTGGAGGCACAGGTGCTGCTTGGCCTCTTGGATGGTCACGCGCATGGCTCGCCGGGCCTTTTCGGCTTCCGCCTCGCTCACCTCCAGGTCCCCCAGCTCGATGGCCACATGGCGTGAGCCGGGGCCGTGGCAGTTCTCGCAGCCGTTGGCCCGCAGCTGGGGCGTTTTTTCCATCGACACATAGCCGCTTTCAAACGGCACGTAGCGTTGCGGGTCCCAGCCTGTGGCGTGGCAGCTGATGCACTCCGGGTCGAACTGGCGTGGGGGGGTGAGCTGGACCAGGGTGCGGGTAGCGTGGGCATGGGGGGTTTTTTCCCAGATGTCGCAGGCCACGGTGTGGCAATCGGCGCAGGCCTGCGAGCCGACGAACCTGGCCCCGCTGGGATGCGGCAGCGGCCGCAGCCCCAAGCCTTCCCAGCCCAGGTCCCGAAGCTGCGCCTGGTAGTCGGCCATCCGCTGGTCGATTTGCGGGGCGTTGCGGAAGCGGGAATCGACCACCACCCGCTGGTATCGCCAGGAATTGGCTTGGGGTCCGTCCACTCCCACGGCGATCAGGTGCATACCCTTATAGCCGGTCTGGATCAACCAGGTGCGTCCCTGATGGAGCTTTTCGGCCTCGGCCGGGGGCTCCTCGGCTCCCTGGGCGGTGAGGACCAGATGGAACTGGGGGAATCGCCGGGCCAGGGCGCGGGTCTCTTCCACCGGGGCGTGGGAGAGCAGCACCAGCACGTCGCAGTTTTGTTGTTGGAGCTGAGGCACCACCTGGGCCAGGGCCTGGGCCGGATCGGTCAGCTTGATCGACTCGCTGGCCAGTTGCTTGTGGAACGCCTTGCCCAACACGGCCGTCACGCCCACTTTCATCCCTCCGGCTTCGATCACGCGAAAGGGTGCCACGGGCAAGCCCAGCAGCTCCAGGTTGGCGCAAAGCAGGTGATTCTGCTCGTCGGCCACGGCGGGGAGGAGTTCTTCGGCCCCCAGGTGCAGGTCCTGCGGCCCCAGCCCGATGGCCCCATACTGCATGGCCCGCAGGGCGTCGATGGCGTAGTGAAACTTCATCTGCGCCTGCTTTCCCCGGCGGCGGACCTGCCCGCCGCAGTCCAGCGGCAGCACGGTCCATCCTTTTTTGCGGAGCTGTTCCAGGAAGGTGAATCGCCGGGCCAGGCCGCCTTTCATGTTCTCCAGTCCGGCACACCCGCAAGGCTCCAGGTAGCCTTTCATCTGGCCGGAAAAGACAATCAGCAGCCGCGGCTTGCTCCAGCCCACAAAGTGCGGCCCGTTGGTGCGGATAGGGTCCACCGGCGGAGGTTCGGGCAGATCGTGGGGGTTATGTTCTTTGGGGTTGTGTTCTTTCCCGGAAGCTGGAGCGGAGAGGTGCTCTTTTTTCTGGTCGGGCTGCTTGGTGTAAGGGGGGTTGGTTTTCATCTGGGCCGAAAGCGGCGAGGGGGCTTGGGGTTGCGCCCTGGCAGGGGGGGACGGTTCCACGGCCAGCGGGGGCGAGGGCTGCCGCGGCCCTTCGGGGATCAGGCGACCGGGGGAGGGGGCTTTTGCCGGGGCAGCGGCCGAGCCAGCAGAAGGCTTCCGCACGGTGCGGACCGGCTCGGCGGATCGCTGGCACCCGTAAACCACGGCCACGATCAAACCAATGCCCGCGTACCCCACAAGGCTCCGCAGCCAGAGACAAGGGACATCCATTCCCAAACTCCTCCTGCTGCCAACAGCGGTAGCAGTGCTTGAGCCGATGGCAGTTGCTCAAGGAACCACCTGGAACGAGAGCGGAATCTCCAAGGTAGGTTGCTCCGGGTGGCCGGTTTTTAGAACAATTTTGCTCCCGGAGCCAGAGGGGTTTGCCGGAAAATTTCCCACCGGGACATTCTCCGGCACGCGCACTTGCAACGTCCAGCGCCAGCTGTCCTTGTTGGGGATTTTTTCCGGGGAACCGATCCGCACCTGCAGGAACTTGGGAACCACTTGCCGAAGCTCCAAGCGGGCCTTCGCCGCCTCGTCGCCGTAGCCGATCACGGTCAACAGAAAGGTGCGGCCCTGGCGCTGGGAGATGCTCCCCAGCCGGAACGTCCTGTGAAGCGTATCCCAACTCCTACCCACCACTCGAAACGTGCCAAACACCTCCGCCTGCAAAGGCACCACCACAATCGGCGACTCCTGTTCCTTGATGAAGACCTCCAACTGGTCCTCGTACCGTCCCGGGGGCAGATCGGGAGCTAGCTGGATTTCAATTTCCTGGTAGGGGATGCCCCTGTCTTTCCCCTTGGGGGCCAACTTCACCGGATCCGGCGGCAGCAGCTTGTACCAAAAAGGAGCTTTTTCCACCTTGTTGCCCTTATTGGTCAATTGCAGCCGATGGATCGTCAAGTGCTGAGAGCCGAAGGCCAGGATGCGCACCCTCTGCTTGGGGGTTTCTCCCCGGTGCACCTGGAAGTACACCGTCTCGGGTTCCGAGTGGTACATTCCCTGTACCTCGCCCGTGATCAACAGGGGAATGCGCGGCTGGCGGGGATCGTTGGTTTGCAATTCCATGCGGAGTGTGATTTTTCCCAGCTGGGGAGGAGGCGGCCACCGGATAATGATGGTTTTCGATTCCCCGGGAGAGAGAAACCCCGAAACCGGCTGAATGTGAGACTCGCCTTCGATCTTGCGGATGAGAAACTCCAGCAGCCCGTCCCCCTCATTGTGAATCCTGAGGATGTGCGACCCCCCGGGACTCATTCTCTGCTTGCCGAAATCGTGTGTGGCTCCTTCCACCCGAACGCGAGGTGTTCCCGAGCCGCTCGTTCGCCATTGGCTCCCGGCAAACAGCACTTGTTCCAATCCCTGACCAGACGCCGAAGCATCGCTCTGGAACCATGCAGCCACCAACCCGGTGACCACGCCACCGGTAACGGCCAGCACGACCAGCAGCAACAGTTTCCCCTTCATCCGCTAACTCCCAATCCGCGGCGCGGTGACGGATCGCACAACCACAGCACACTGCCCCTGAAGCCGAGCATGGAAAAGGCTCTTTCTCTATTGAAGCACGGGCTGGCTGCAGCGGTCAATTGTGTTGGGCCCCGGAGCCAGGGCTGTATGATTCCAAAAGGGCCTCGCCCCTTCCCGGCCACTTGTGGGTCCGGGCCAGTCCCCCTAGGCTTGAACACAGGTAGCAGTCGTTTTCCCCCACCGTGTTTTGATACCCATGTTTTTGCTCGCCCTGGAAACCACCTGTGACGAAACGGCCGCCGCGGTGATCGACCCGCAGCTGCAGGTGTTGGGGGCCGTGGTGGCTTCGCAAGAACCGCTGCACCAGCAGTTCGGTGGCGTGGTGCCGGAGCTGGCTTCCCGGGCTCACATGCAACGCATCCTGCCGGTGATCGACCAGGTGCTCCACAAAGCGAACATAAAGCCTCAGCAGCTGCACGCTGTAGCGGTGGCGGTGACGCCGGGGCTGGCCGGGTCGCTTGTGGTGGGGCTGGCGGCGGCCAAGGCGCTGGCCGTGGCCTTGGACATCCCGCTTGTGGGCATCAACCACCTGCACGCCCATGTCTATGCCTGTCGCATGGCGGCCCGACGCGAAGTGTTTCCGTGCGTGGGCTACATCGTCAGCGGGGGGCACACCTGCCTGTACCACTGCCCCAGCGCCACGGAGTTTGAGCTGCTGGGAGCCACCATCGACGACGCTGCGGGCGAGGCGTTCGACAAGGTGGCCAGCATGTTGGGGCTTTCCTTTCCCGGGGGGCCGGCCATTCAGCGGGCGGCCGAAGGGGGCAATCCCCGGGCGTATCGCTTCCCGCGGCCGATGCTGGGCCAGGGGTTGGACTTCAGCTTCAGCGGGCTGAAAACGGCCGTGCGCTACGCCATCGGCGACCCCGGCCAGGGGATCGACCAGATTGCCCAGGCCGCCCGGCGGCTCACTCCACAGCAGGTGGCCGACCTGGCTGCTTCGTTTCAGCAGGCGGTGGTCGATGTGCTGGTGCAGAAGGCCCTGGCCGCGCTGGAGCATACGGGGCTGAACCGCTTGTGCGTGGGCGGAGGGGTGGCGGCCAATCGCCTGTTCCGGGAGCAGCTGGAACAGGCCCTCGCTCCCCGCGGAGTGGAGCTGGTGGTGGCCCCGCTGGCCCTTTGCACCGACAATGCCGTGATGGGGGCCATCGCCTGGGAATACTTGCGGGCGGGCAAGACCTCGCCGCGGGATATCGACGTTTCCCCAGGGCTTTTGCGCCGCAAGGAGAGTGGCCGGACCAACCTGCCGGCATAGAGAGTGCTTCAGCGGCTTGCTGGGATCGGCAGGTACTGGCGATGCCGGGGAGTTGCGCCTTGCCCGCTTATTTCCGCAGCACCAGCTCGCCGCGGCGTACGCTGAAGGAATCGTTGCCCGAGAAAACCAGGTGGATCGTGCGGCCATCGGCGGAGAACCACTTGGGCGGCAACGAGCTGGTCTCCCCCGGACCCACGTCCCACCGGGGGGCGTAATAGACTGTGGTCCAGGGTCCCCAGGGCTCGGGGGCGTCGTAGATGGCCAGTCCGCCCTCGAAACGCGGATCGCGGCCCAGCCCGGTCTGGCACCACAGGTAGCGCCGCAGCCGGGGGTGGTAGCTGAGCGAGGAACGGTAGCAGTGTCCCGGGTGCACGAACACGGCCCCGCGGCGATGCACATCCCGGGTCCACACCGGCCGTCCCTCTTCCAGGCGGACGAAGAACTCGTAGGCCGCCCGATCGGCGATGCGGTCTTGGGGGACTCGGGCCAGCACCATGCGATCGGCGCGGCGGTAGGCGCTGTCCGCATCGTGGGAGTAGATGTACACGAAGCGGTCGCGGGCTCCGGCGTAGTTGGGGCCGAAGTTCAAAAACACCGGGTAGCCGAAGCTGGTGGTGAACTTCCACGGGGCCCAGTGCCAGTGGCGGCCCCGGTCCCGGCTCCAGGCAAGCTGGGCGTTGCCCCGGTTACGCACCCACATGTAGAGCACTCCCTGCACCATCAACAAGCTGGAGGCCTTGGGCCCCCGGGGGCCGTCGCCGGTGTGTTCGATGTCCGAGGGGAGGTTGGTGCCCTGGAAGCGGTGCGGCGGGCCGGTGACCACGGCCAGGCCCAGGCTCAGCTTCCGCGGGGCGAAAGGGCGAAACCCTCGCCCGTCTCCGTAGGCCGTGTAAAGCCGGTCGTCGTCTCCCCAGGTAAGCGGCCAGTTGTCGCTGCCCGGGGCGCGGCGGCGGATCGTCTCCGGCGGAGCCCAGCGGATGGTGCGAATGACCGCACTGGGCGGATAGGGGGGGCGATCGTGCCTGCGGGGGGCTTGGGCTCCGGGGGGCGTGGAGGGGCGAGGGGGGCCTTCGGCCTGGGGGCGGTAGCCGGCGGCGGCCGCCAGCGGCTCGAAGAACGGCCGCAGCACGTCGTAGTGGCCGCTCCAAGCCCGACGCCGCTGCCAGCCTTGGCCAGCCCGGGCAACCACCAGCTCCAGGCTGGGCACTACCAGGATCAGGCTGTCGTGCAAGCCCCAGGCCCAGTACGCATCCCGGGGAACGCGCTTCAACGTGCCGTCGGCGTTGTTCCACCAAAGCAGCCCGTAGTGGGCCGAGGCGTTGCCGTAGTGCCGGGGGTCCCATTCCTCCAGGGGGACCACCTGGGGGAGGGGGCGGCGCAGCTGGTCCACGAACTCTGCGGGCAGAAGCTGCTTTTGTTTCCAGCGTCCGCGGCGGAGGTAGAGGTATCCGATGCGGGCCAGGGCGTCCACGTTGGCCGAGATGCCCGAGCCGAACTCCCGCCGCGGGATGCCCTCGATCCGCTCCGGCCGATAGGCGTTTTTGCGCCAGGAAAGATCGCGCCGCGAAATGCCCAGGGGGGTGAACACCCGGCGAAACAGAAGCTCGTTGAGGTCCTCCCGATAAACCAGCGTGAGGCACTCGGCCAGGTAGTTGGGGCCGGCGTCGGAGTAGTGCCACCGCGAGCCGGGCCGAAACAGCAGTCGGCCGAACCCGCCGGGCTTTTCAAATCCGGCGGTGTGCGTGGCCAGGTGCAGCAGGGTGATGGAATCCAGCCAGCCGGTGCGGCGGTTCTGCGGCGGTGTGTCTCCCAGCCGGGGGTGGTAGCGTCGGGCGCGATCTTCCAAGCGCAGCTTGCCGTCGGCCAGGGCCAGTCCCAGGGCCGTTACCCCGATGGACTTGGTGGTGGATTTCAGGTCGTACCGCCGCCGCGGATCGCCCCAGCTCAGCACCAGCCGCCCCCGATAGATCACGTAGCCGGAACCGCCGCCGGTGAGTGCGTACTGACGGGCCAGATGGAGCTGGTGTTCGTCCAGCCCCATCTGGCGTGGGCTGGCTGTAGGCCAGTGGGGATCGGGCCAGGGGAGTTGGTCGGCTTGCAGGGCAACCGAAACGGAGCCCCACAGCAGCATCCCCGCCAGCCACAGACCCACCCGCATACCTCCCCACCAGGCAGCGTGCCCGTGCTCTTGCATCAGCTTGTCCACCACGGCCGGAGCAAACAGGGATTCCCGGGAGGATTCATCATAGCAGCCTGCCGGAGAAAGCCACAACTTGGCAAAGAAGCGAGGGTGCGTCAGGGCTTCGTCTAAAGGAACGGGGCTGGCGGTGGCTCAGGGGAGATGCCCGGGTTCCAGCTGCACAAGCGTCCCCGGCGGAATGGACGGCCCCCCCTGTTGCAACAACAGAAGAGATACACTGGCCAGGGAATAGGGGTCCTTTTCCACGCGGGCGATTTGCCCGGGAAACTCCCTCTGCAGCCCTTGGAGCGTAGCGGGCCAACCTGCCACGGGCAGGCGTTGCAGGAGGGCTTTGCGTGGCAACAGCAAGGTCAGATCGGCCGGGTCGTTCCACCACAGCAGAGTCGCCTTCGGCAAAACGCTTCCGAGGACTCCGGACCAGGGGAGCCAGCAGATGCGGTCCCGGGTGCGCAGTGTGGCCCAAAAACGAATCGCTCCTGCCGGAGGAGGACAAGGGCTGGTGAAGCAGAACTGGAGCGAGGCCGCCGTAGTGCAGAGAATATCGGCGGCCCAAAGCAGCAGTTTGATCGCTTCCGGATCGTGGCCGCCGTCGTAACCCAGCACCAGGGGGCCTTCACCGGCCAGGAGTTGTTCCAGGCGCTGCTTTTCCGTCGGGGAGAGCAGTGGCTCGTGCCAGGGGACCTCTGCCACCCACCCCGTCCCGGAAGAAGCCTCGTGCAGGCAGGAGCGCCAGCGGGAGAAGCGCTGGGCGGCCCAGTCGTACCAGGGCCGGGACAGCTCGATCCGCGCCGGGGCGGAGGTGCCGCGTTGCTCCAGCCGGAAGGCGGTTTCCAGGTCTTCGGCGTCCAGCACGTGCAGCACGGTCCGGCCGGCGGCCGCCACCAGCGTGGCCGCCCCCCCCTGGGACAAGCCACCCCAGAGATGCACCACCTGGCCCGGACGGCGAGCCAGCAATCGCCACCATCGCCACAGGGCCAGCGGGTCCCAGGGCCATCGCTTGCCCAAGGTGGCCGTGGAAACTCCCGGGCGGTCCAACAGCCGCCGCCCCGTGCCATCGCACCAGGCCACCACGTGATGTGCTGGCTGGGGCGAATCGGCCACGTGGGCCAGAGCCGACAAGACAGCCCAGGGAGCGTTCCACGAAGGGAGCAAATGGATCTGCGTCATCGAGTTTCAGCCCACCAGCGTTCTTTCGTGTTTGGGCAGGGGGAGTCCCAGGGCTTGCAGCACTCCTCGGACCATGGCTTCGTAGGTGAACCGGGAGGCCACGAGTTGCCGGGCCGCCTGGGTCATCTCCACCATGCGATTGCTTTTGCTGAACGCCTCGGCCAACCCGGCACACCAAGGCTCAAACGGTTCCCAGGGCAGGCGCAGGCCGTGGCGGTCCTGGCCCAGCAAGTACTCCGTCTCCGGCACTCGCGGAGCCAGCAGGGGGCAAGCAGCGGCCA
>JALSGI010000696.1 GCA_026982835.1 Planctomycetota bacterium
AGGTGTTCTTCCACCTCGACCGGTGGCAGGTTGAGCACCTTGTAAAGCGAAAAACCGACCAGGGCCAACACGGTGGCCATGGAAACGATCATGATGATCCAACCGGCCGGGGTAAGCGTCATGGTTTGGGTCTCCGGTGTTTTCGTTCCTGCAGCCCCTAGCGCGCCCCCACGCAAGTGTGCGGTTCTCCGGGTTGGCACTTGTCTTGTGTTTTGCTGGCGAGCCCCGGACTTTAGTCCGGGGAGAGCCGGAAGAATGTTTTGGCTTGTTTTTCTCCGGGAGCTAGCGTTCCCGGCTCGCTGTTCTCTGCCAGCTAAAAGCTGGCGGTTCGCCGTTCCACCGCCGGCTCACGCCGGCGGCTCGTCACTCTTTCAAGCCCCCAGGCCTCCACGCCTCCAAGCCCTCCCCGAGCTGAAGCTCGGGGCTCGCCCGGTGCGGAAGCAGCGGCGCAGGCCGCACGGCGCAAGCCGATTCTCTGGCGCCCTCCCCCCGCTAACGCGGGGGGCTCCTGGGCGAGCTTTGTTTTTCGATTACTCGTATTTCACCTTGCCCTGGCGTTCCCAGCGGCGGCCGGCGATGTGCACCATCACCAGCAAAAACGCAAACACGGCCAGCATGAACAACACCGAGCCGAACACCACGCCGTCTTTCCACACCTTGACCAGTCGCTCCGGTCCTTTCTGCCAGCAGAAGCCGCCGAAGACCAGCAACAGGAACACCGGGGCCACGTATTTCAAGTTCCACTGCACCAGGCGGGGAATTCGGATATGCGCCCCCTGGTGCAGTTCCTCCTCGCCGCGGCGGATGCCGAACACCCAGCCGTAAAGAACGATCTGGAACAAGGCCAGTATGTAGATGAGCATGGTGCCGGACCAGAAGTCGAACTCGTCCAAGGCCACCAGCCCGCCGGAAAAGTACATCACGTAACCGCAGCCCAGGGCGGTGATCAGTCCCAGGATCGCGGCCGAAGCGTGCCGCTTCAAGCCGAAACCTTCCTCCAGGAAAGCAATCACCGGCTGCAGCATCGACACGCTGCTGGTAATGGCGGCCAAAAACAGCATGAAGAACCACAAGAAACCGAAGAACCAACCGGCCGGCATCTGGGCAAACACGTTGGGCAGCACGAAGAATCCCAAGCTGAACGTGCTGGCCGTGTACTGTTGCAAGGCCAGCCCGAAGAAGACGAACGCCGCCGGAATGGTAATCAGCCCGCCCAGGCACACCTCGAAAAACTCGTTCATGCTGCTGGCGGTCAGCCCGCTTAGGGCCACGTCGTCGTCGCGTTTCAAGTAGCTGGCGTAGTTGATGATGATGCCGAATCCCACGGAGAGACTGAAGAAAATCTGCGAAGCGGCGTTGAGCCAGGTTTCGGGGTCTTTGAGCTTGTCCGGCTGCGGGTTCCACATGAAGCCCAGGCCCGCAAGTACCGTTTGGTCCGGTTTTCCCGGCGGGGGATCCAGCGTCAGCACCCGCGCCAGCACGCACAGGGCACAGAAGACCATCAACGGCATGGCCACCTTGCAAAAGCTCTCGATACCCTTGCTGATTCCCCGGTAGATGAGCACGAAGTTGAGCACGAAGGCGGCCATCACCACCCAGAGCAGCTCCCGCCCCCCGGCGGCAAACAGCGCCCCGTGCTCCTTGCT
>JALSGI010000697.1 GCA_026982835.1 Planctomycetota bacterium
GGCGTTTTGGATCTGGCTGAACTGGAAACGCTCCCGTCGAATGAGCCGCATCCAGGAACAACTGCCCGAGGTGATGGAACTGCTGGCCCGAACCGTAAAGGCCGGCCAATCGGTCGATCAGGCCATTGCCCTGGTGGGGCGCACGGTGCGGGGGCCCCTGGGCGAAGAGTTTCGCCGCGCTGCGGCGCAGATGGAGATGGGCCTGGCCTTGCCCGCGGCTGTGCAAGGACTGGTGGAGCGAGTGGATATGTTCGAGATGCGCATCTTTGCCACCGCGCTTGCCGTGCAGCGGCAAACCGGTGGCAACCTGGTCCGCACCCTGGAACGCCTGGCCCGCATGATTCGCGACCGCATCGCCGGCCGACGCCAGCACCAGGCCACCACCGCCGCCGGGCGAGCCAGCACCTGGGTGGTGGCCGTGGCCGGACCGGCCGTGTTGGCCTATCTGGCCGTCTTCCAGCAGGAGTACTTGCAGCGCTTCGTCAGCAGCCAGTTGGGGCAACTGTTGCTGGGCATCGCTTTGCTGCTTCAGTTGATCGGGCTGCTGTGGATCGTGCGGATCATGAAGAACAAGGCTTTGTAAACCTCCGGAGAAAAACGCCCCATGCAACTGACCCCCGTTGACTTGTGGACCGGAGCCACTTTTCTGGTGCTCAGCGGCACAATCCTGTTCGTGGCCGTGATGGTGGGGCGGCTGCGCCGCGATCCCACCCGGGAAAAACTCCTGCTGGCCGCCGAGTCGGGCCAGCAACCCGGCGGGCTGGCCGAAGCGTTGAGCCACCTGCTGCCCCTTTCGGAACAGAACCGTTCGGCCCTGCAAGCCGAGCTGGTCCAGTGCGGCATCTACCGCCCCGGCGCGGTGCGCGACTTTCTGGTGCTGCGCAATGGGCTGGTGGCCATCGTGCTGCTTTCTTCCTGGGGGGCCGCGGCCGCCCTGGTGAGCCAGCAGCCGCAAGTGGCCCGCTGGGTGCTCTTTGCCGGACTGGGGCTTGCCGCGTTGGCCTGGGCCGTGCCGCGGGGGATCTTGCGCAGCCAGGCCAAGGCCCGCTGCGGACGCATCGCCGCCGCTGTGCCCGACACCCTGGACCTGATGAGCATGTGCCTGGTGGGGGGGCTTTCGATCCGCGAGACCCTCTCCCGCGTGGGCCAGGAGCTGCACCAGGCCCACCCCGACGTGGCCGTGGAGCTGGTCATCCTCCGCGAGCAGGCCGAATTGCTGGGCCTGGAGCGGGCGTTCCAACTGCTGGCCCAGCGTACCCGCGTGCCGGAAACCCAGTCCCTGGCCGCGTTGGTGCAGCAAGGGCAGCAGTTGGGCACCAACATTGCCGAGAGCATTTCCCAGTTTTCCGACTCCCTGCGGCTGCGGCGGCGCCAGGAAGCGGAGCTGCAAAGCGGGCGGGCCAGCGTGCGGATGCTCTTCCCGCTGGTGTTCTGCCTGCTGCCGGCCGCGGCGATCTTCCTCTGGGGACCGGCGGTGGTGGAGATGGTTCGGTTTCTGGGCCAGACCCAAGCGGAACTGCCCGCCCAGGTCCGGCCCCTCAACCCGCCCCGCCGCTGAGTTCGCTCTCGCAGCCACCAGCCGCGAGTGCCAACCGGCGGAGCAAAGAACGGCTCTTGCCCCGGAGCGGAAGCTCCGGCGCA
>JALSGI010000698.1 GCA_026982835.1 Planctomycetota bacterium
GGCCGGAGGATCGCCCCCCGGGTGCCGCCCGGTGCCGCCTTGGGCCAGCGGTTGCACGTCCAGGCGGAAGCACATCCCCTGCCGGTCGTTGCGCACCAGCAACCAGGGACCGGCCAGGGCGGGGACGTTCCAGGTTTTGTCGGCCAGGGCGGGCCAACGGGCCAGCAGGCGGAATCGCCGGGGATCGGCCCGCACCAACGCCACTTGTCCCGATTCGGCCTGGATCAGCAGCACGTCGCCCACCAGCAGCAGCTGCCCGTGGCCGAAACGCCCTCGCTTCCAGCGACGCCGACCGCTTTTCAGCTCCAGGCAAGTCAAAATGCCCATGTCCAGGCCGAACAAGTGGTCCTGGTACACCACCGGATTGGTGAACTTGGGCTTGAGATTTCGGTTTTTCCAGAGCAGTCGGGCCTGGATGTTCCCTTGTTGGTCCTGCTGCAAATGGAGCAGGGCCACGCCGGAATCGTATCCGGCGGCCACGACCAGGTGGTGCTGGTCCACCACCAGCACTTGGGGCACTTTCGGGTGCACCGCGGCGGCCCAGGGCCAAGGGTGGCTCCAGAGCTGCCGTCCGGTGGCCGGTTCGTAGCCGGCCACCTGGTCGTCGCTGACGTAGAGAATCTGCCGTTTTCCGCACACGGTGGCCAGCGTGGGCGAATCGTAACTGTCGCTGCTGCTGCCCGGGGTGCCGGCCTGCCAGGCGGGTTTTCCGTCCCGGGCATGGAAGGCCAGCAGGGCCGGGCTGCGGCCGCTTCCACCAGCGACGACTACCAACTGGTCCACCACCAGGGGCGAGGAAGCACACCCCCACCGCGGCGGCTGGTTGCCGTAGGGGAGCAGCACCGGGCGGTGCCAGAGCCGCTTGCCGGTGGCTAGGTCGAAGCAGCTCAAGACGCCCCGGGAACTGTAAGCGTACACGCGGCCTTGGGCCACCGTGGGCGTGGCCCGGGGACCGTCGCCCCCCAGCCGGGAACGAAATGCCTGCGGAGTTTCTTCTTCCGGCGGGGCGTGAAGGGATCGCCACAGCACGTGACCGTCGGCCAGAGCCAGGCAAGTGACGTATTCCCGATCCCCGTACATTTCCTGGGTAAAGGCGAGCTGGCCCACCACCGCAAACGAAGACCACCCCTTGCCCAAGGACACCGCCCAGACTCTCTCAACAGGGGAGGTCTCTTGCTCGGCCAGCAGCTTCACCCCGGCAAGCACCCCGTCGCGCCGGGGCCCCAAAAAACCCGGCCAGTCCTGCGGCGAACTTGCCCACACCAAAGGCTTCAGGGGACGGACAACGAGCTGCCCCTGAGGCGGCGACGCACGGGCCCAGGAACGAAAACGGATGATCGGGCCCAGGTCGCCGTCGAATCCCTCCAGTTGGAACACTGCGCACACGCCCGCCAGCAGGGCCAGTACCAGCAGAGAAACACCCAGCCGCGTCCTTCGCCGCACCAGCGCAAAGAACCAGAACCACACGGCCAAGGCCAGTAGCAGCAGGAGCGAAGAGGCGTAGGTGACCACCCAGCAAAAATCCCGCGGCCAGCCCCCCGGAAGCCAGACCACGGCCAACACCACCGCCCACCCGCCCACCAGGATCCCTGGGACCAGCACGTTCCGCCACCAGGATCGGCTTTTGGTTTCCATCGTGG
>JALSGI010000699.1 GCA_026982835.1 Planctomycetota bacterium
CGGACTTGGTGCTGCGAGTGACGGAGCTATTGCGGCAGGAGAACGTGGTGGGCAAGTTCGTGGAGTTTTTCGGTTCTGGGGTGGCGGCGATGAGCCTGCCGGATCGGGCCACGCTGGCCAACATGGCTCCGGAGTACGGGGCCACGATGGGCTTTTTCCCCATGGACGAAGAATCGCTGGACTACCTGCGCCGCACGGGGCGCGATGCGGACCAGGTGGAGCTGGTGCGTATTTACATGCAGGAACAAGGGCTGCTTTGGACTCCCGAGGCGCCTGTGCCAGAGTACACCAAGGTGCTGCAACTGGACCTTTCCACCGTGGAGCCGAGCCTGGCCGGTCCCAAGCGGCCGCAAGACCGGGTTTCGCTGGGTCGGCTGAAAAGCTCGTTCAAAAAGGCCCTCACCGCCCCGCCGGAGGAGCGCGGGTTCGGGCTCTCCAGCGAGGAGACTTCCCGTAGCGTCACCGTGCAATTGGACGGGCGAGCTTCGGTGCTTACCCACGGTTCGGTGGTGATTGCAGCCATTACCAGTTGCACCAACACCAGCAACCCATCGGTGATGTTGGCTGCGGGGCTGCTAGCCCGAAACGCCGCCCAGCGAGGACTCAAAGCTCAGCCCTACGTAAAAACGAGCCTCGCCCCCGGCTCGCGGGTGGTGAGCGATTACCTGGAGCAAAGCGGGCTTTACGAGGCGCTAAAGCAAGTAGGTTTCTATTTGGTCGGTTACGGCTGCACCACCTGTATTGGCAACAGCGGCCCGTTGCCGGAGCCGGTGGCCCAGGCCGTGCGGGCCGGGCAGCTGGTGGCTGCGGCGGTGCTGAGCGGCAATCGCAACTTCGAGGGTCGGGTGAACCCGCTGGTGAAGGCCAACTACCTGGCCAGCCCGCCGCTGGTGGTAGCTTTTGCCCTGGCCGGGCGGGTGGACGTGGACCTGACCCGGGAACCCCTGGGCACCGATCCGCAAGGGCAGCCGGTTTATTTGCAGGACGTGTGGCCCGACCCGGAAGAGGTGCGCCGGCTTGTGCAGCAAATCTCTCCTGAGCTTTTCCGCCGCCGCTACCAGGGGGTGTTCCAGGCCAATCCCCGCTGGAACGAGCTGCAAGCCCCCGGTGGGGAACTGTACCAGTGGGACCCCAAGAGCACCTACATCCAGGAGCCGCCTTTTCTGCTGGACCTGAAGCCGGAGCCGGAGCCCATCGAGCCGATCCGCGGTGCCCGGGTGCTGGTGGCCCTGGGCGATTCGGTCACCACGGACCACATTTCCCCGGCCGGGGCGATCGCCGAGGACAGCCCGGCGGGCCGTTACCTGATCGAGCAGGGGGTCGATCCGCGGGAGTTCAACAGCTACGGCTCGCGGCGAGGCAACGACCGCGTGATGACCCGCGGTACGTTTGCCAACATTCGCGTACGCAATCTCATCGCCCCGGGCACCGAAGGGGGCTGGACCACCGACTGGACCGACGGCCAGGTGAAGACCATCTACGAGGCGGCCATGAACTACCGCAGCCAGAGGGTGCCGCTGGTGGTGCTGGCCGGACGCGACTACGGCATGGGCTCCAGCCGCGACTGGGCAGCCAAGGGCACCCATCTGCTGGGCGTCAAAGCGGTGCTTGCGGCCAGCTACGAGCGCATCCACCGCAGTAACCTAGTGGGGATGGGCGTGCTGCCGCTGGAGTTTGCCGACAACAAAACGTGGCAGGAGCTGGGGCTAACGGGCCGGGAGGTGTTCGAGATTCCCATCGACGATTCCTTGCAGCCCCGGCAGCGGCTCACGGTGACGGCCACCGATCCGGACTCCGGCACCGCGCGCCAGGTGGAAGTGCTGGTGCGGATCGACACGCCGGTGGAGCTGGAGTACTACCGCAACGGCGGCATTTTGCAGACAGTGCTGCGTAAGCTGGCCCGCGAGGGCGCTCCGGCGTGATGATGCCAAAGCTTCGGCAGGAACCGTCGGCTTGGGCTTGCGGTCTTGCACGCGAATCGTTGCGTATCATCAACCGGGAGCTTCCGCTTCCGGCTCACTGGCACGAACAAAAACCGACGTTTGGTCTTGCACGAGCGATCCGCGAGTGTCAGCTCGTGGAGTGACCGCATGAGTCGTTTGTTCGTTGTTTCATCTCCGCGGGCTGACGGTGCGCGGTTGGCCGTTCTCCGCCAGCTGAAGCTCCCGGCTCGCCGGTTTGCAAGAATCAACGTGTGTTCTTGCCCCGGTGCGGCAGCACCCGCGCAACAGCGCAGGGCGCACGCCGCTGCTTTGCCGCCTGCTTTTCACTCCCGGGGGGCCTCGCTATGCTGGGTTTCGTGCAGGTAGATGGTCTGCGTTGTCCAGAGGAGCCCAAGCCATGAAAATCGTCGCTGCTCAGGATGTTCCGGCCCAGCAGGTGCAGATGGAAGGGGCCGTGGGCTGCACGGTGCGCTGGCTGGTAGATGAAGGGGACGGTGCGCCCAACTTTGCCATGCGGCAGTTCGAGGTGGCCCCGGGCGGCCACACGCCCAAGCACCACCACCCCTACGAGCACGAAGTGTACGTGCTCTCCGGCCGGGGCGAGGTGCTGCAAGGGGACAGGCCGCACCCGATCCAGCCGGGGGATGTAATCTACGTGGCCCCGGACGAAGTGCACCAGTTCCGCAACACGGGGCAGGAGCCGCTGCGGTTTTTGTGCCTGGTGCCGCATGGGGCGAAGCGGCCCGGGCAGGTGAAAGCCGATTGCGATCCCCAGTAACTGCTTATCCTGGCCGACGAGGGCTGGAGCAATGACTGGCACTGCGCTGACCCGGGAGCAGGCCGAGCAGGAAATCCGGCGCTTGCGGGAGCAGATACGCCATCACGACTACAAGTATTACGTCGAGGCGCAGCCGGAAATCTCCGACCTGGAGTACGACCGCTTGGTAGAGCGGCTGCGGGAGCTGGAGGCGCGGTTTCCCGAGCTGGTCACTCCCGACAGTCCCACCCAGCGGATCGGCGACCAGCCGGTGCCGGAGCTGCGTTCGGTGCGGCACCGCCTGCCGATGCTCTCCATCGACAACACCTACAGTCAGCAGGAGGTGCGCAGTTGGGCGCAGCGCCTGGGGCGGCTGCTGCCCGGGGAAAAGATCCACTACGTGGTGGAATACAAAATTGACGGCGTGGCCATCGCCCTGACCTACGAGAACGGCCGCCTGGTGCTGGGGGCCACCCGGGGCAACGGCACCGTGGGCGATGATGTGACGCACAACGTGCGCACCATCCGCGATGTGCCGCTTCGGCTCCGCACGAACGACCCGCCACCGGTGGTGGAGCTGCGGGGCGAGGTGTATATGACCAACTCGGACCTGGTCCGCTTGAACGAAGAACAAAAGAAAAAAGGCGAGCCCCCCTTTGCCAACACGCGCAATGTCACCGCAGGCAGCATTCGGCTGCTGGACCCTCGCCTCTGCGCCAAGCGACGGCTGCGGATGTTCGTGCACAGCCTGGGCTACTACGAAGGGATGGAGTTCGCCACGCACATTGAGTTCTTGCACCAGGTGCGCCGCTGGGGCTTGAAGCCCACGCCCCATGCCCAGGTCTTCTCCTCCATCGACGCGGTGCTGGCCCACTGCGACGAGCTGATCGAACAGTTGCACGAGCTGGATTTCGAGGTGGACGGGCTGGTCGTCAAGGTCAACTCGCTGGATCAGCAGCAACGGCTGGGAGCCACGAGCAAAAGCCCCCGTTGGCTGATCGCCTACAAGTTCGAGAAGTACGAGGCCACCACGCGGGTGCGGGATATCCAGGTGCAGGTAGGCAAAACGGGGATCGTTACCCCGGTGGCCATTCTGGAGCCGGTGGAGATTGCCGGAACGGTGGTGAGCCGGGCCAGCTTGTTCAACAAGGACGAAGTGGAGCGGAAGGACGTGCGGGTGGGCGATGTGGTGGTGGTGGAAAAAGCGGGCAAGATCATTCCGCACGTGGTGCGCGTGGAAAAACACCTGCGAGAAAAACGCCTGCCCAAGTTTCACTTTCCCACCCGCTGCCCGGAGTGCGACACGCCGCTGGTGCAGGACGAGGGGGGGGTGTATATCCGCTGTCCCAACCCCGATTGCCCGGCCCAACTGCGCGAGCGGATTCGCTTCTTCGCCTCGCGCGAGGGGATGGACATCGAAGGGTTGGGCGAAAAGCTGGTCGATCAGCTCGTCTCCACCGGCCTGGTGCGCACCTACGGCGACCTGTACCGGCTGCAAGTGGAAGACCTGGAAAAGCTGGAACGGATGGGCGAGAAGTCCTCGCAAAACCTGGTGCGAAACATCCAGGCCAGCAAGCGCCGGGGACTGGCTCGGCTGCTCAACGCCTTGTCGATTCGCCATGTGGGACGGCACGTGGCCCAAGTGCTGGCCCAGCAGTTCGGCTCCATCGACCGCCTGATGCAGGCCAGCCAGGAGGAGCTGGCCGCCACGCTGGAGATCGGTCCGGTGATCGCCCAAAGCGTGCACGAGTTTTTGCACAGCTCCCGCGGGCAGGAGATCATCGAGGACCTGCGCAGCCAAGGCGTGTTGATGGAAGAACCCCGCGCCCAGCAGCCGCGGCAGCAGCCCCTGGCCGGAAAGACGATCGTGGTCACCGGCACGCTGGAAAACTTCACCCGGGACGAGATCAAGCAGGTGATCCAGCAGTACGGCGGGCGGGCGGCATCCAGCGTGTCGAGCAAAACCGATTTCGTGCTGGTGGGCGAAAAACCTGGCAGCAAACTGCAAAAAGCCCGGCAGCTAGGCGTGCCCACCGTGAGCGAAGAAGAGTTTCTGACCATGATCGGCCGGAGCTAACCCAGCTAACCCAACGGCGGCGTTTGACACCCCCCGGTGCCCGGGTAGAATGAAGATAGCCCCCAGGTGCGGTACGCGTGGACCGGGGTTGGGTCCCCCGCCAGGAGACGACCGGCCCCCTGCGACGGTAGCGCCCCGGAAAGCCGTACCGCCGGAGGAGATGCCCGCATGAACCTGCTTGCCTTTTGGGGTGCTCCGGGCCCCATCGAGTTGCTGATTATCGCGGTGATCGTCCTGTTGCTGTTCGGCAACCGGCTGCCCAGCGTAATGCGCAACTTGGGCCGGGGGATTGTGGAGTTCAAGCGCGGGCTGTCGGGAACCACGGACGAGGAAACCCCCCCTGCCCCGCCCTCCTCGTCCAATTCAACCTCTGACTCCAGCAAGCCGTAACAGGGGGACCTTCCGGCCGCAGGCTCCCGGGAGCATGCGGCCACCTGCCTACAGCGGGCCGGCAGCGGCTGCCCTGCGGGGCGGTCGTATTCCCGTGGCAATTTTGCTGGAGGATTGCGCCGTGAACGAGTCTCTTTTGGGGTTCCTCAGTCCCGGCCCGGCCGAACTGGTCCTGATCCTCGTCGTGGCCCTATTATTGTTTGGGCATCGGGTGCCGGGCTTGATGCGGAACCTGAGCCGTGGCATCTTCGGCTTTCGCCAGGAGCTGCAGCAAGCCGGCCAGCGCCGTCCTGAATCCAACGCCTGACCCCAAGCCAAACTTTTTCACAGGAGCCGAAACCAACAGGAGCCGAAAACCATGACGCATGCGTTCCCTACTCTGTTGGCCTTCATTGGCAGCCCCGGGCCGATGGAAATGCTCATCATCGGCATTGTGGCCATTTTGCTCTTTGGCAACCGGCTGCCCAGCGTGATGCGTTCGCTGGGTCGCGGGTTCGTGGAGTTCAAGCGGGGTCTTTCGGGAATCGAAGACGAGATCGAGCGGGCCGTGCACGACACGCCAAGCACCCCCAGCACCAGCTACACGCCTGCCGAGGAAACCACCCAGGAGGCTTCCGCCCCGAAGTTCGAGCCCCCGCCGGAAGAGAAGCCGGAAAAGGCCGAAGCGTAGCGGGCTCTTCGGCTTGCGACTTGCGCTAGAGCTTCCGCTCCGGGCGAGCCTGAGCTCGGGGAGGGCGTGGAGACGTGGAGGCCTGGGGGCTTGGAGGGATGGCGAGCTGCCAGCTTTGTACGTGTTTTGTGTGCCAGCACAAGACGAAGCGCCCCCAGAGCAAAAAAGTTGATTTTTGTCCGGCGAGCCCCGGGCTTGGAGCCCGGGGAAAGCCAAGAAAAAACGCATGTCGATCTTCTCCGCCGACTAAAGCTGGCGGCTTGCCGCTCAACCGCGGGCTTACGCCCGCGGCTCGCCGGTTCTCCGCCAGCTGAAGCTGGCGGCTCGCTGTTCAACCGCCGGCTTACGCCGGCGGCTCGCCGGTTGCAAGATGAAACGTTTTTTCTCGCACCGGAGCGGAAGCTCCGGCGCACGGCGCAAGCCGCACGGCGCAAGCCGATGCTGCCGCCTCCCCGCAC
Organism: Planctomycetota bacterium; assembly: GCA_026982835.1. Classification (GTDB taxonomy): domain Bacteria; phylum Planctomycetota; class Planctomycetia; order Pirellulales; family S012-138; genus S012-138. The sequence continues at coordinate 6,296 of JALSGI010000699.1, forward strand.
TGACGTGCAGGGCTCTGTATCCCTCCAAGCCCCCAAGCCTCCACGCCTCCAAGCCCCCGGTGCGGAAGCTCCGGCGCACGGCGCAAGCCGCAAGCCGACACTACTCCTCCCCGCACTGACGTGCGGGGCTCCTCAAGACCCAAGACCCACGACCCAAGACCCCCTCACACCAGTCCCCAGCGCTTGCGCAGGTACCATTCCACGCTCAGCAGGGTTACGAACAGCACCATCACCAGCCAGTGGTCCCACAGCTCAAGCCGCGTGGTCACTTCGATCTCCAGCTGGCTGGGGATCGCCTCCAGCAGGGCGATCAGTTGCGAGAACTCCTGGGCGGCCAAGGCTTTTCCCTCGGGAGTCAAGCTGGCCCAGCGGTGCATGGCCGGAAAGTCGGCCACGGGGTTTTCCAGCTCCAGGTCGCGGCGATAGACGAGGAAGCGGGCCGTGGCCTGGCCCAGCGACTCCCCCCCGGCCGAAGTGGCCTGCACCTGCACGCGGTAGTCGCCGGGGGCCTCCAGCCCGGATAGCTGCGCCTGCATCTGTTCTCCCCGGCGGCGAAGCTCCAGCGGCCGCGGCTCTCCCTCGGGCGGCACCAGCCGGGCGGTAAAGCGGGCATCGGGCACGGCTTCTCCCTGTTCGTTGTGGGCTCCGGCGGTAATCGTCACCTCCTGCCCTACCCCTGCGCGGCGAGGCTCCACGCGGATCCAAACGCCGCGGGCGTCCAGTTCTTCGCGTCGGGCCAGCCACAGGATCATCTGCCGCCACAGCCGGGCGTGCTGCTGCCGGAAGCCCGAGAGGGCCCAACGCCACGTGGTGTCGGCGGCAAAGGCCAGCACGCGCCCCGTGCCGAAGTTGCCCGCCACCAGCACCGGCTCGCCCTGCTGGCTCTCCAGCAGCACCACACCGCTTTTCACCCCGCGGAAGCGGTTGGCCCCATCCACCAGCGGGGGCAACTGCCGCCACAGCCGCAGGTTTTCCTGCGGGTCGGCGCTGAGGGCCAGGAAACTGCGCAGGCCCTCGCGCGTGGGGCGCAGCTTCACCGGGCCGGGCAGGTGCACGTCGCGGCGGATCGGCTCGCCCGGGTTCTGCCGCTCCAGCGGCGACATCTCCACCGGCAGCACCTCGGCCAGCGGCGTGTCGAACCAGCCGCCGGGTCCGAAGCTGTGCACGCCACCCAGCATGAGAAACCCGGCCCCTTGGGCGATGGCCCGCCGCAACTCGTCCAGCTCCTCGCGGCGGAAAACGGTCGAGTCCAGGTCGCCGAAGATATACACGTCGTACTTGCCCGGCTCGAATGCCTGCTGGAAAAGCTGCGTGATGCGGTCCGGGCGTCGCTTCGGCGGCAGCAGGGGCACGCGCAGGGTTTCCAATTGCACGTTGGGCGAAGGGGCCAACGCCCGGCGGACGAACTTCTGCTCCGGCCGGTAGGTCCCCTCCAGGTAAAGAACGTTGATCCCCCCCTCGCTTACCCGCACAAAGCTGCTCTGCTGGTTGTTCACCGTGACCAGCTCGCCCGGCTGCGGTTCGGCCTGCACGGTGAGCTTGAATGTGCCGGGTTGTTGCGGGGTGTGGTGCAGTCGGGCCGTCAGCAGGGCCTCCTCTCCCGCGGCTTGCAGCGTGACCGAGTCCACCACCTCCATCTTCCCTTGCGGGGTCTCGAACAGCAGCCGCAGGGGGATCTCCTTGTGCGCAAGCCCCACCACCCGCAACTGCACCTGGACCACCAACTCGTTTTTCACATAGACCACGTCCGGGGCAAGTAGCTGCTCGATGCGCACGTCGCGCAACTGCTCGGCCGCCTCACTGCGACCAAAGGTGACCGTGTAGAGGGGCACCTGCTGCTGGGCCAGGCGGCGAGCCACCGCGGGCATGGGCAACTGGTGATCGGGGCGGGCCCGGGCGTTGCCGTCCCCTAGCAACACCACCGCGGCCAGACGCTTGCCGCTGTGGCGGCGAAGCTGCTGGTCCAAGCACCAGCCGTAGGCGCTTTCCTGGTCCTCCGGGGTTTCAGGCAGCTGAAGCCCGCCGCCGGCCCACTCCAACTGCCGCGGCGGTCCCCCCAGGGTGAAAAAGTGCAGTTCCAGCTGCTCCCGCAGCCGGGCAAGCTCTCCCTGGTGCTGCTGGAACAGCTCCAGCAGGTGTTGCCAGCGGGAACGGGTTCCCTGGTCGGCCACCAGCATGCTCCGCGATACGTCCACCCCCACCAGCACCGTGGCCGTGCGGCGCTGCGTGGTGCGATAGACCACCGCCGGCCGCAGCAGCAAGAGCAGCACCACCAGGATGACCAGCAGCCGCAGCCCGGCCAGAATCCACCGCCGGCGGGCGCTGCACCGCTGGCCATGGGGGCGCAGCAGGAGCAACGCCACCAGCAGTGCTGTCACCGCCACTGGCACCAGCGGATGGCCGACCGGCTCCCAGGAGACTTCGGGCATGGAAAACTTTGTGCAAACCCGGCTTCTTCCCCGGCAGGACATTCCCCGGGGGAGGCGAGCCGCCGCTGGGGGACACGGCCCCAGGGCGCCTCTCTACTGGAAGCTTATCGGTTCCCGACAGCGAAAGCCAAGGAGAAAAGTGCCGCCCGGGGGCTTACCTCGGCAGCGGGCTGCGCGGAATGAACTTAGCAGCCCGTTGAAAAACGCATGTTTGGGAGGGCGAGGCTCCTGCCGAGCCGTTTTTTTCAGAAAATACGCCTAGTCCTGTGATGCGATTCCGTATCGAGGAACACTCTTCAACGGGCTGCTAGGCTGTATTTGTTTTTCCCGGCGGGCTTCGGACTTCAAATCCGTGGAAAGTCGGCTGGATGCCGCTTGTTGTTCTTCTCCGGGAGCTTACGCTCCCGGCTCGCCGTCTCGAGATTAACGCTTCTTCTTGCTTCGGAGCGGAAGCTCCGGCGCAAAAGCGCACGGCGCAACAGCGCAAGCCGACACTGTTTCTCCCCCCGCTGACGCGGGGGGCTCTTGTTGGGCAAGTTGACGTTTGTTCTCACCCCGATGCGGAAGCACCACCTCAAGACCCAAGACCCCCGCACTGACGTGCGCACGCTCCTCCGCGGGCTGAGTACGTATTTAGCGTGCCAGCACAAGACGAAGCACCCCCAGAGCAAAAGAGTTGATTTTTTCCGGCGAGCCGCGTGCGTCAGCACGCGGTTGTATTGCCGCTGGCGCTGGTTCTTGCAGCCGCGACTGGCCGTGCAACCGCCGGCTCACGCCGGCGGCTCGCCACCCCTCCAAGCCCCCAAGCCTCCACGCCTCCAAGCCCTCCGCCGACTCCAAGTCGGCGGCTCGCCGGTTGCGAGAGTGAGCGTTTGTTTTTGCGTTGTCAGAAGCGCCTCCAAGCCCCCAAGCCTCACTACCCCACGCTTTTCCCCCCTTGGTCGGCTGTCCAGCGGGCCAGCACTTCCGGCAGCGGGTACTCGGTTATGGGCACCGGCCGGGGGGAGGAGGCCAGTTGCCGCAGCCGCCGCCAGGCGCGGGTAACCAGTTGCTCCCGCTGGCGGACAAACTCGGGGTCCAGCCCCCGCTTGTCGAACGGCCCGGGAGCTTCCACCGGCGGAAACTCCTCGTCCACCACGAACTGGGCCAGCGCCGGGTTACACCGCAAGTGGCACTCTGGCTCCTGGTGCAGTTGTTCCGGGCGGACCCAGCCCAGCACGTAGCGCAAGTACAGCTCGCTTTCCCACAGGTGCTCCACTTCCTGGCCGCACACATGGCACAGGTAGCCTTCTTCGCAGCGAGCCATCAGGGGAAAGCTCCCGGGAGTGGGTAGGCCGTCCCCGGCAAGTTATTTCCAGGGGAACGGCTCGGCGGTGATCTGCTCGTAGGCTTCGATGTACTTTTCGCGGGTCTTTTGCACGATTTCCGGGGGCAGCTCCGGCGGCGGGCTGTTTTTGTCCCAGCCGGTCTGCTCCAGGTAGTCGCGCACAAACTGCTTGTCGAACGACGGAGGCGAGGCCCCCGGGGCGTAGCTGTCCGCAGGCCAGAAGCGGGAACTGTCCGGCGTAAGCACCTCGTCGATCAACAGCAGCTCGCCATCGACCAGCCCGAACTCAAACTTCGTGTCCGCAATGATGATACCGCGTTGGGCCGCCCATTGGGCGCCCCGCTGGTAAAGCTCCAGGCTCAGGTCGCGCAGCCGGTGAGCCATTTCCGGGCCGATGCGTTCGATCATTTCGTCGAAGGAGATGTTTTCGTCGTGCCCGGTTTCGGCCTTGGTGGCCGGGGTGAAGATGGGCTGGGGCAGTTGCTGGGCCATTTGCAGCCCCGGCGGAAGCTCGATGCCGCACACGGCCCCGGTGCGCTGGTAATCCTTCCAGCCGGAGCCGATCAGGTAGCCCCGCACCACACACTCGATGGGCACCACCTGGGTTTTGCGCACGATCATGGCCCGGCCTTCCAGCGGCGAGTAGTCGAACCCCTGGGGCCAGTCCAGTTGGCTCAGGTCCATGCTGAGCAGGTGATGGGGCACCTGGAGATGGTCGAACCAGAAACGGCTCAGCCCAGTGAGCACCCGGCCCTTGTCCGGGATGCCGGTGGGCAAGACCCAATCGAAGGCGCTGATGCGGTCGGTGGCTACCAGCAGGAGGCGGTCGCCCAGGTCGTAGATGTCCCGCACCTTGCCTCGCCGCCGGGGCCAGAAGTCGAGGGTGGTTTCGGTTACGGCAGTGGCGGTCATTGCGGTCCCTTTGCACTTGGGGGATCATGCGGCCTGAGCCGGTCCCACACCGCAGAAGGAACCGGCTCCTGAAGTCGGGGCAGATTGTAGCAAGGCCGCAGGGATTGGACCAGCAGCCGGGGCAAAAAAGGCTTGGGGGCGTGGAGGCGTGGGGGGGTGCTTCCGCACCGGAGCAAGAACAAACGTCAACTTGCACAACCAAGAGCCCCCCGCGTAAGCGGGGGGAGAAGCGAATAGACCGCTGCCGGCCAGCTTCTGATAAAAAAACACCGCTTCGGCTTTGTTGTCCGGTGCAAGGGGCAGAGGTAAAATTAACATGACATTGGGGGGTTGTTCTTGTGCGAGGTGTTCCATGGAGGAACCGGTACAACTCACGGTCAACATTCCACCTGGGATCCCCTTGGGCGATGATGCGGACCCGGGCCGCGAGCTATTGATGCTGGCCGCCGCGAAGGCCTACGAGCTGGGCCGGCTGAGCTCCGGCCAGGCCGCTCGGCTGGCGGGGCTC
>JALSGI010000700.1 GCA_026982835.1 Planctomycetota bacterium
CTCCTGTGGATGGAACGGTGGTACGCAAAAAGCAGGAGACGCGAACACCCTTCGGCTGTTTCCCGCGCCTGCAACCGGTGGGCAGCAGGATTGCAACTTTCGTGCCAGCAGCAGGACTTGCCGAGAGTATGGAGCATCCGCCCGGAGTGTCAACCCGATGCCGCGGTCGTGCGGCTTATGAAAACAGGCTACGGCGAGCCGGAAGCGTTAGCCACCGGAGGTCTTGGAGGCTTGGGGGCTTGGAGGCGTGGAGGGATAGAGGAGCCCCGCACGTCAGTGCGGGGAGGTCTTGGGTTGTGGGTCTTGCGTTGGTGCTTCCGCACCGGGCAAGAACAAACCTCAACTTGCACAACCAAGAGCCCCCCGCGTTAGCGGGGGGAGAAACAGTATCGTCGTGCGGCTTGCGCCGTGCGCCGGAGCTGCCGCTCCGCTGCAAGAACAAGCGCCGATTCTTGCAACCGGCGAGCCGCCGACTTCAGTCGGCGGAGGGCCTGGAGGCTTGGGGGCTGGGGGGGATGGCGAGCCGCGGGCGTTAGCCCGCGGTTGGCGAGCCATGCGGTTCACCGCATGCAAGAACAAAACGGGGCGATTCGGGCACACGGCCATCAGCCCAGCAGACGCAGCTTTTCGCCCGTGGCAAGCTTCCCGGGCCGAAGTACCTGCGTGTTGATCACCAGGCGGTAGAAGTGGTCGAACCGCTCGCGGGGACTCCAAGGGGGGAGCGTTTCCTGCCGCCGCCGAGCAAACTCCCGGGCAAACTGCGGCAGCGGCTCTCCGGTGTCCGGGTGCCGCGGCGGCACGGCGCAGCGCTGGCACACCCCCGTGGCCCGAAGCTCCACCCCACCCAAGCGAAATCGCCGTCCCTGGCTTGCACCAGGCAACACCAGCCGATCTTCCCAAAAAGCCGGCACCCCTCCCAGCTCCAGGTTGGCCCGAAAACGACGCCGCACCTCTTGCATCGGCAGGTCGAACCACCGGGCCACCTCCTGCAGCGAAGCGGTACTGACCAGCGTGGGCCCGGGGGCTTGCTGGTCGTCGGGAAATCCGCCCTCGGGCCGGTGCAAAAGCCGCACGCGCTGCTGGAAGTAGTCGCTCAGGCACTCCTCCAGCGCCGGCTGGTGCTGCGGCAAGAGAAACTCCCGCCAGGCGGATTCATCGGGAAGAAGCAAGCGGAGTATCAGCCCGCCGGGGAACAGCTCGTAGCGGGTGCGGAGCCGGTGCACGCGGGCGGTACGCTTGCCGTTGAGGAAGTTGCCCTGGGCGTCGGCGATGGCCCAGGCCCGGTCCCAGCGAAGCGCTCCGAGGGGGAGCACCTCGGCCCGGTCCACCTCCAACCCATCCAGCGACTTGATGGGATAGAGGACGATCCGTTGCAGCGTGGGGTGGGGCATGGCACTTTTCTCTGTATCCGGTGAGCGTGGGCCGCGTTGCCGGTTGGGCGTTGGCGTTAGTTGTTGCTGCGGCCAGCTGCGGGTGTGAGCACGCGGTTTTTCACAAAACGGCAGCGAATGTTGCTTTGGTTTAGAGCCTATCCGAAAAATCATTTGGTCTAGGCAAAAAGGCGGTCCATTCCTCATGATGTGGAAAAAACAGTTATTGCTTCCCCACATCCCAAGGAGGACCGCCATGGATGGCAA
>JALSGI010000701.1 GCA_026982835.1 Planctomycetota bacterium
CTCTGTGGCTCTCCCCGGGCTGAAGTCCGGGGCTCGCCGAGGAGCTTCCGCTCCAGAGCAAGAACAAGCATCAATCAGCACAACTGGGAGGGCGAGGCTCCGGCCGAGCCGAAGAAGCGGAGAAAAAGTTGACCATGCCGAAAAACGTCAACCTAACGGGCGGCGAGCCGGGAGCGTAAGCTCCCGGAGGAAAACAACAAAAGCGGCTCTGTGGCTCTCCCCGGGCTGAAGCCCGCGACTCGCCAAGGCCAGACCAGCACGCTTACATTTGCCTCCTGCCGAGGAGATCGGTGCTATGGATCGTCGCAGCTTCCTGCAATCGGTGTTGGCCGCCTCGGGAGCCTCGCTGGCGGCGCCGCGGCTGTGGGCCTTCGACGCGGTGAGCGTGGAGAACCCGCTGGGCCAGTACCCCAACCGCCACTGGGAACATATCTACCGCGACCAGTACCGCTACGACAGCACGTTCACCTGGGTCTGCGCTCCCAACGACACGCACATGTGCCGCCTGCGGGCGTTTGTCCGCAACGGCGTGATGATCCGTAGCGAGCAGAACTACGACCACGATCGCTACGGCGACCTGTACGGCAATCGGGCCACCAAGGCCTGGAACCCCCGCGGCTGCGCCAAGGGGTTCACCATGCAGCGCCGGGTCTATGGCCCCTACCGGGCCAAGGGGCCGGTGCTGCGCAAGGGGTGGAAGCAATGGGCCGACGACGGCTTCCCTTCCCTTTCGGACAACCCGCAGTTGCGCACCCGGTACAAGTTCGACGACCGCGGTAACGACTCCTTCGTGCGGGTCACCTGGGACCAGGCTTATGAATACGTGGCCAAGGCCCTGGTGGCCATCGCCAAAACCTACAGCGGCCCGGAAGGACGGCGGCGACTGGAAAAGGACGGCTACGACCCGCTGATGATCGACAAGGTGGAGGGGGCCGGCACGCGCACGATCAAGATGGGCTCGAACCTGCCGTTGCACGGGCTGGTGGGCAAGTTCGGCATCTACCGCTTTGCCAACATGCTGGGGCTGCTGGACCACCACGTGCGGGGCGTGCCGCCGGAAAAGGCCCGCGGAGCACGCGACTGGAACGAGTACACCTGGCGCGGGGACCAGGCCCCGGGCCATCCGTTCGTGCACGGCTTGCAGACCTGCGACATGGACTTCAACGACCTGCGGTTCTGCAAGCTGGTGATCCAGGTGGGCAAGAACCTGATCGAGAACAAAATGCCCGAGTCCCACTGGCTCAACGAGGTGATGGAGCGCGGGGGCAAGATCGTCGATATCGCCCCCGAGTACAACTGCCCGGCCACCAAGAGCGACTACTGGATCAGCGTGCGGCCCGGGCTTTCCGACACGGCCATCTTCCTGGGCATTACCAAGCTGCTGATCGACAACGGCTGGTACGATGCCGACTTTGTGCGCAAGTTTACCGACTTCCCGCTGCTGGTGCGCACCGACACGCTGCGGCGGCTGCGTCCCGAGGAGGTGATCCCCGACTACAAGCTCAAGGACCTAAGCGACGGTCCTTCGGTCAAACTCTACGGGCTCAAGGAGGAGCAGCGGCGGCGGATCGGCGACTTTACCGTGTGGGACCAGGAGCAGAACAAGCCGGTGGCCGTCTCGCGCGACGAGGTGGGCGAGCACTTCCGCATCAATGCCGCCCTGGAGGGGAGCTTCCGCGTCAAGCTGCTCGACGGCCGGGAAGTGGAAGTAATACCCATCTTCGAGATGTACAAGCGGCATCTGAAGGACTACGACCTGAAAACCGTGGAAGAGATCACCGGGGCCAAGGCCGAGCTGGTGGAGCGGCTGGCCCGGGACATCTGGCAAACCACCCAGGCCGGCCACCCGGTGGCCATCCACATCGGCGAGGGGGTGAACCACTACTTCCACGCCACGTTGCACAACCGGGCCACGTACTTGCCGCTGATCCTTACCGGCAACATCGGCAAGCACGGGGCGGGGGTTTACACTTGGGCCGGAAACTACAAGGGCGGGGTGTTCCAGGCCTCCCCCTGGACCGGCCCGGGCGTGGGCTCCTACGCGGCCGAAGACCCCTTCCACCCGGTGCTGGACGAAAAGGCCCGACTGACCAAAAAGAACATCCGCAAGTGCAGCGATGTGGAGGACCCTTCCTACTGGGCCTGCGGGGAGAAGATCCTGGCCATCGACACCCCGCAAGGACGCAAGGTATTCACCGGCCAGACGCACATGCCCACTCCCACCAAGGCGTTCTGGTACAACAACGCCAACTGGCTCAACCAGGCCAAGTGGGTGTATCACATCATCGTCAACGTGCTGCCCAAGACCGATCTGATCATCGACCAGCAGATCGAGTGGACCGGCTCGGCCGAATACGCCGACGTGATCCTGCCGGTCAACTCCTGGGTGGAGTTCGAGGACTACGAGTGCGCGGGCAGCTGCTCCAACCCGTTCCTCCAGGTGTGGAAAGGCGGCATCAAGCCGCTTTACGACACCCGCGACGACGCGGAGGTGTTCGCCGGCGTGGCCCGGGCGCTGGCCCGACTGCTGAACGACCGCCGCTTTGCCGATTACTGGAAGTTCGTCACGGAGAAGAAGGCCAAAGTTTATATCCAGCGGGTGTTCGACAATTGTATCACCACCCGGGGCAAGGACGGCCCTTACCAGGTGGACAAGCTGCTGGCCGGCGAGTACGGCGGCGAGCCGGGGACGGCGCTGATGCTCTACCGCACCTATCCCCGTGTGCCGTTCTGGGAACAGGTGCACGACTCGCTGCCGTTTTACACCGACAGTGGTCGTTTGCACTCCTACTGCGACATCCCGGAGGCCATCGAGTACGGCGAAAACCTCATCGTGCACCGCGAGGCGGTGGAGGCCACGCCGTATCTGCCCAACGTGATCGTCTCCACCAGCCCCTACGTGCGGCCCAAGGATTACGGTATTCCGCTTGATGCCACCGACGCCGATCTGCGGCAGGTGCGCAACGTGAAGATGAGCTGGCAGGAGGTGAAGAAGACGGTCAACCCGCTGTGGAAGCAGGGGTTCCGCTTCTACTGCTCCACGCCCAAGAGCCGCCACTCCACGCACTCCTCGTGGACCACGGTGGACTGGCACTGGATCTGGAGCGACAACTTCGGCGATCCCTACCGAGCCGACAAACGCTTGCCCGGCGTGGCCGACCGCCAGATCCAGATGAACCCCCAGGCGGCCCGTGACCTGGGCCTTGCCGAAGGGGACTACGTGTGGGTGGACGCCAACCCCGAGGACCGGCCCTACGTGGGCTGGAAGGACGATCAAGGCTCATTCCGCCACCGGGCGTTTCGCTGCATGGTGCGGGTGAAGTTCAACCCGGGCCTGCCGTACAACTTCACCATCCTCAAGCACACCGGTTGGATCGCCACCGAGCGAAGCGTCAAAGCCCACGAAACCCGGGCCGACGGCCGAGCCCTGGCCACCGATACCGGCTACCAGGCCAGCTACCGCTACGGCTCGCATCAGAGCATCACCCGCAACTGGATGATGCCCATGCACCAGACCGACACGCTGTTCCACAAGAAGACGGGAACCTTGGGCTTTGTGTTCGGTTTCGAGGTGGACAACCACGCCATCAACACCGTGCCCAAGGAAACCCTGGTCCGCATCACCAAAGCCGAGCCGGGCGGGATCGGCGGCCAGGGGGTGTGGCAGCCGGGCCAAAGCGGCTACAGCCCCGGGGCCGACTCGCCGCAGAAGAACCTGTACCTGGCCGGCGGCTACGTGAAAGTGGTGGGCGGTTGATGGCGCGGCTTGCGCCTTGCGGCCTGCGCTGTTGCGCCGGTGCTTCCGCACCCCGGCGAGAACAAACGCCGACTGGTACACCAAAACGGCGAGCCGGGAGCGTAAGCTCCCGGAGGAGAACCGAAAAACGCCGCTTCGCCAATTGGCTCCGCGAGTTGACACTCGCGGCTCGCTGGTGCAAGAACCATCGCCGATTTGTACACCAAACCGGCGAGCCGGGAACGTAAACTCCCGGTTAGTGAACTACATTCGCTGCCACTATGAAAAACCGCGTGCTGACGCACGCGGCTCGCTGCTGCGAGAACGCACGCTGCCGACGAACGGCACGGCCGTCGGCGACTGGGTGCTTCCGCACCGGGCGAGAACAAAGAGCCCCCCGCGTGAGCGGGGGGAGTCACTGGAACAAGAACAGAACAAAGAACAAGCGCCAACGCACAATACGGCGAGCCGCCAGCTTCAGCTGGCGGAGAAGATCGACATGCGTGTTTTCTTGGCTCTCCCCCGGCTGAAGCCGGGGGCTCGCCAAACACGTTATCTCACACCGGTGGCCAGCCGCCGACGGAAGCCGGCGGTTGTAAAAACAAAGCCTTTCGTATCCCACAACCGCATCGAACCACCGTCCCGATCCGCCAACAGAAAACCAACGCCCATGACTGCCCAACCACAAGCCTCCGCCGAACTGGAACGGCTCCTGGCCCGGGAGCTGGTGATCCGCTTCCTGGCCCTGGGGCTTTCCGATCCGCACTGCGAGCCCTGGCATGCTCTGGAGTCGGCCGAAAACCGCCGCCTGGCCGCCCAAGCCGCTGCGGTACTTCGCCATGCGGCTGGCCCTTGGGCCCAGGAACCGCTTGCCCCGGGTGAAGAGCCGCTGGAACGGCTGGACCTGGAACCGGCGCTAGCCGCCCTGGACGCCCCGGAGTTCGATCCGCGCGAGGAGTACCATCGCGTCTTCGGCCTGGTGCCGCCAAAGGAATGCCCGCCCTACGGCACGGAATACCATCGCACGCGGGAGCCGTTCTTCCGCGCCCAGCAGTTGGCCGACGTGGCCGGGTTCTATCGGGCCTTTGGGCTGGAGGTGTCGAGCCGCTGCCCGGACCGGCCGGACCATGTCTCGCTGGAGCTAGAGTTTCTGGCCCTGCTGCTTGCCAAGGAGCGTTTGGCCTGGCAGCGCTGGGGTCGGGAGAGCAGCCAGGCCCGGGTGTGCCGCGAAGCCTGGCAGGCATTCTTCCGCGACCAGGTGGTCTGGTGGCTGGGCGCGTTTGCCCAGGGACTTGCCCGCAAGGCAGGCTGTGGGTTCTATTTTCATCTGGCCCAGGCACTAGCCGCCTGGTTGGGCTGGGAGCGACGCCGGTTGGGGCTTCCCCCGGCCCAGCTGGCCCGGCCCCAATCGATCGAGCCGCCGGAGGCCCAGGCCCCCTGCGGCACCTGTCCCGTGGAAGGCTGCGAAGTGGTGCCGCTGCAAACCGCCCCTACAAGCGCGAAGGAGCCTCAAGCGTGAGCGGAGAATCCAAGCCGGAAAAACTCCCCCCTATCGTGCAAAAGATGGCCCAGGAGTTCGGCCCCATCTGGGAAGCCTATAACGCCCTGGGCGATGCGGTTTCGCAAGCCGGGCCGCTGGATGCCAAAACGCAGCGGCTGGTGAAGCTGGCCCTGGCCGCCGGGGCTCAGTTGCAAGGGGCCGTGCACTCGCACACCCGCCGGGGCTTAAAAGCCGGCTGGACTCCCGAGGAGCTGCGCCATGTGGCTCTGCTGGCCATCACCACCTTGGGCTGGCCCTCGGCCATGACCGCCCTGAGCTGGATCGAGGAAGAGCTGGAAAAACAAACAGCCAAAGCGGATTGAACCGGCCGGGTTCTTCTCTGGCGGCGGTCTTTTTCGGGGGATCAACGCGAGCGGACCAGGATCCCCCCTACCATCATCACCACCAGGGCCAGTGTGCCGCCCAGCAGAAACTGAAGCCACGCCAGCGTCATCGGGCCACCCTGTCTTGCTACCGGGAGGGATTGCATCCTTGCAGGGGGGCCATCCCTGTCATTGCCAAAAGGAAAACACGAACCTGCTTTCTGCTTCGGCACAGGGCCGAGAGCCGCTGTGCCGTTTTTCTTGGTCCCGGCAGAGCTTCGCCGGGCGGGAAAGTTTGCCCGATGCAGGCGATTGATTCCCCCGGCCCGATGAAGAACAATACGCACAACCGGCCGCTGCGGCCCACTTGGAGTTTTACCACTTATTTCCCCTTTGCACGAGGAAGCTACCATGACCCACCGCCTGCGGATGTTCGCTGCCGTGTTTGCCCTTGCCCTGGGAGCCTGGATGATGAGCACCCTGCCCGGAGAAGCCGAAAAAACCCAACAACCCGCCCTGGCCCACATGGTCTTCTTCACCCTCAAGGACAAATCCCCCCAGGCCAAGCAACAACTGGTGGATGCCTGCGTGAAGTACCTCAGCGGGCACGAGGGCACCTTGTACTTTTCGGCCGGCACCCGGGTGGAGGAGCTGGATCGGGCCGTGAACGACAAGGAGTTCGACGTGGCCTTGCACCTGGTGTTCAAGAACAAGGCCGCCCACGACAAGTATCAGACCCACCCCCGCCACCTGAAGTTCATCGAGGAGAACAAGCACAACTGGAAGCAGGTGCGGGTGTTCGACTCCTACGTGCGGCAGCAGACGTTCAATCCGTAGCACGGCGTCGTGCGGCCTGCGCTGGTGCTTCTGCACCAGGCGAGAACAAAACGCATTTGGAGAAAACAACGCACCCAGAGACCGCGGCTCGCCAGGAGGCTCGCCCTCCCGGTGCTTCCGCACCGGGCAAGAACAAAGAGCCCCCCGCGTTAGCGGGGGGAGTCACAGAACGAGAACAAACCGTCGGTTTTTCAATCGGCGAGCCGCCAGCGTCAGCTGGCGGTTGAGAAACGTACGACCGCTACGCAAACAGCCGCATGCTCGGCGATGCGGCTGGCCAGAGGCAAAAACAAACACCGATTCTCACACCCGGCGAGCCGGGAGCTTTAGCTCCCGGAGAACTGGAACAAGAACAGAACAAAGAACAAGCGCCAACGCACAATACGGCGAGCCGCCGGCGTCAGCTGGCGGAGAAGGTCAACAGACAGGTGTTTCTTCGGCTCTCCCCGGGCTAAAGCCCGGGGCTCGCCGGACAAAAATCGACTCTTTTTGCTCTGGAAACACTCCGTTTTGTGCTGGCACGCTAAACACGAACGAAGTCCGGGGCTGGCCGAATCGCCGCTTTGCGCTTAGCCGACGGGCCGCGAGCGGCACCGCACTTCGGTACCGGCAGTACACGTGGCCTCAGCGGCCGTTGTCGCCCACTGGCTGCGGCTCCTGGTGCGGCAAGATGGCCTCCACGCCAGGAGCCTGGGCGTAGGCTCCAAAATCGTTGAACCACCACCGCTTGGCCAGGCGGTAGAAGAAGTTTTTTTCCGGCACCTCGCATTCTGGATCGTACTGCGAGGGGCGCGGCTGCATCCGTTCCAGCTCCTCCAGGGCGGTGCCGCGCTGGGTGGTGTCGCGGGCCTGGTGTTTTTCAACAAGTTGCCGCAGCAACTCGGGCCGTTCCAGCACGATGCACCCCCGCGTGGCCGAGGCGGCCAACTGGCGAAACTCCCGCAAAAACGCCGACTGCGAGATCACCTCCCCCAGCGGGCGCGGGTCGTGGATCGATTCGGTGGCAAACTGGATGATGGGGCACGGCTCGATGTCCCCGCCCGGGCCGATGTGATGGGTTACGCCCACGGCGGCCGGACACAATGCCCGACCCCGGTGATCGTAGTAGGCGTCGATGATGGCGATGGGCTTCTTGGCCCGCATCTCGACGACAAACTCTCGCACCCGCCGCTGCTGCTGGGGGGTGAGGGCCAGCTCGGGCACCGGGTCGGGGCCCACGGGCCGGTAGGTGTGGTACCAGGTGTACATCACGCCCAACTCGATCAGCCGATCGATCCACTGCTCGGTGAGCAGGTCGTCGATGTTGCTCTGGCACAAGCTGGTGCACACGCCGGTGAGCAGCTTGTGCTTCAGGCAGTTATGCAACCCCTGCATGGTGCGGTTCCACACCTGCTGGCCCTTGCGGCGCTGGTCGGAGATGATCTCGTTCCCCTCCACGCTGATCAGCGGCGTCACGTTGCCCAACCGGCGCAGGCGGCGAGCCACTTCGTCGGTGATGAAGTGGCCGTTGGTGAACACCTGGAAGTAGCAGTCCGGGTGCCGGGCCAGGATGTCCAACAGCTCGCGGTGCAAGAACGGCTCCCCGCCCAGGATGCCGAAGAACACGTTGCCCATCGCCTTGGCTTCCCGCAGCAGGCGATCCATCGCCTCCAGGTCGATCTTCTGCTGCCGCGCGGCCACGTCCACCCAGCAGCCCTGGCAGCGGAGGTTGCAACTGTTGATGATCGAGATGTAAAGAAACGGCGGGAAATACTCGCCGCGACGCAACCGTTTTTTGAACCGCTGCATGGAACGGATGCCCTTGAAGCCCATCAGATAGATGAACTTCCACAGCAGCCGCTTGTCGGTTTCCACGAGCAGCCGTCGGGCCATTTTCAGGTACATGGGCGGTGTCCTTGGTTTCCGGCTTGCCCCGGGGCCGGAAGCGGGGAATGGGTGCGGCATCAAGGGAAAAAAGTCTTCCGCGATTATAGCTTTCACCTGCGGCGATTCCCAAGGGTGCGGCGTGCCCTTGGGAAAACGCAGCCACGACCGCTGGGGATTGCGTCGCAGCTTCTTTTCTTGCGCCAGCGAGCCGCGAGTCTCTTCTCCCGGCTCGCCGTGGTATGCAAGAATCAATGTTTGCTCTTGCACCTGGCGAGTCCCCGACTTCACTTCAGCCGGGGGAGCTGGCAAGAGGCCAAGGTGGGGATCAGGTGGCCAAGTCTCATTACATCAGCGCGCTCAAAGGTAGAGCAGTTCCGGCTGGATGCCGCGTTGCAGCCGCTGTTGGGCCTGGGCCATGTAGTCTTCGTTCAGCTCGATCAGCAGGGCCTTGCGGCCCAGCTCGCGGGCGGCAACGCCCGTGGTGCCCGAGCCGGAAAAGGGGTCCAGCACCCAGTCCCCGCGGCGAGAACCCAGCAGGATGCACCGCCGCGCAAGCTCCCGGGGGAACGCAGCCGGATGGGAGGTCTTGCTTGGCTCGGGACCCAGGATCCAGTAGTTGCGCAGGTTGGCCCCGGTAGGCTCCCGCACGGCCTGGTTGTCGTAGTAATAATGCGGTGTTTTGGCAAACAGGAACACCGACTCGGTGGCCCCCGAGGGCCGGTTGCGTACGCTTTCGGGCATGGGGGCCTTTTTGATCCAGGTGATGTGCGAACGCAGAATCCAGCCGTCTTCCTGCAGGGCAAACGCCACCCGCCAGGGAAGCCCCAACAGGTCGCGGTCTTTCAGTCCCCAGCAGTCGGGCACGCGGCAGTTGCGTTTTTGGATCAGCTTGCGGGTGTTGCCCACCTTGGCGTTGGGGCCGCAGAGGCCGGTCCCTCCGTTGCGGGCATAGCCGTCGCCAATGTTGAGCCACAGCGTGCCGTCGTCCCGCAACACCCGACGCACCTGGCGAAACACTTCCACCAGGGTTTGCACATATTGGGCCGGGGATTCCTCGTTGCCGATCTGGTCCGGGTGGTCGTAGTCGCGCAAGCCCCAGTACGGCGGCGAGGTGACACAACACTGAATCACCCCCGCGGGGAGCTGCGGCAACACCTGGCGGCAATCGCCCACCCGGACTTCCACGTCTTCGCCAGCTTGCAACAGCGGATTCCGTTCGGCACTTGGCTCCATGAAACCCCCCTTGTCGATCGCACATGCCCTGGATTGCCGAGGTTTTTTCCTGGTTCGGGCAAACTCATTATCGAACCGGCCGAGGGCATTGACAAGCCGCACCCGAGAGCAGGGTGCGTGCCGCCCCTACGGGGCCAGCAGCAACCGGCCGGGGTTTTCCAGGAAACCGATCACTTCGTTCAGGAAACGCCCGGCCGTGGCCCCGTCCACCAGCCGGTGATCGTAAGAGAGCGAAAGCGGCAGGATGAGCCGCACCTGCACCTGGTCGTCGATCACCACGGGCATCTTCTTGCCGCGGCCGGTCAAGAGGATGGCCACCTCGGGATGGTTGATGATGGGCGTGGAGTACATGCCGCCGATGGCGCCCAGGTTGGAGATGGTAAAGGTGCCGCCGCGCAGCTCGTCCATGCTGAAGCGGCCGTCGCGCACCCGCTGGATCATCTCGTGCAAGGTGAAGGCGATGTCGCGGATGCTCAGCCGGTCGGCCCCACGGAGCACCGGCACCACCAGCCCTCGCGGCGTATCCACGGCGATGCCCAGGTTCACGTACTGCTTGTAGATGATCTGGCGGTTTTCCATATCGAGCGAGGCGTTGAGCGTCTCGTGCCGCTTCAGGGCCAGGGCCACGGCCTTGATGATAAAGGGCATGAGCGTCAGCTTCACCTCGCCGGAGTAGTCGGCCATGCTCTCGCGGCGGATGCGATCCAACTCCGTGATGTCGGCCTGGTCGAAGTTGGTCACATGGGGGATCGTCTGCACCGAGTGGACCATGTTCCGGGCGATGGTTTCCCGGATCTTGGGCATCCCCTCCCGGCGCACTGGGCCGAAGGCGTCCTGTTCCGTGGCGGCTTGCTCGGGGACGGTAACGGCACTGGGGGCGGTTCCCGCGGGGGGAGGGGGCACGGTGGCCGTGGCCACGGCCGGGGCGGCGGCCAGCCCGGCCAAACGCTGCCGCACGGCACGCTCCACGTCCTCCAGGGTGATCCGCCCGCCGGGGCCGGTACCTTGCACTTCGTAGATGTTGATACCCAGCTCCCGGGCGCGGCGTCGCACCTCGGGGCTTGCCGGGGGCGGGAGCGTGGACTCTCCCGGCGCGGGGGCCGTGGTCACCGCCGCCGCAGCTGGCGTCGGGGCCGGTTGTACGGCCGGAGTGGGCGGGGCAGGAGCGGAGGGAGCCGCAGCCGGTTGGCCGTCGCTGGAGCCGGAAGCCGAAGCGACCGTCGGGGCCGGCTCCGCCGGGGCTTCCGCGGCCGGAGTTTGTTCGGCTGCCGGGGCTTCCGCCGTCGGAGGCGTTTCTTCGCCGGGGCTTTCAGCTGGTTCCAGTTCCAGGATGGGCGTGCCTTCTTTCACCGTGTCGCCGCGGCCCACCAGAATGCGCACCACGCGGCCGCCGCTGGGGCAGGGGACCGGCACCACGGCTTTTTCGGTCTCCACTTCGATCACATCCTGGCCCGGCTCGATCACCTGGCCCTCTTCCACCAGCACTTCGGCCACGTCGCCGCTTTCAAAACCTTCGCCCAGGTTGGGCAGCGTGAATTGCTCGGCCATGGTTGTGCTCTTTTCGTTGTGGAGAAAGTTTTACTGCTGGTTGCGAGTGTGAGTTTTTTCACCGGTTTGTGTCAGCGGCCGTGCCGCTCGGCGAGCCGCGTGCGTGAGCACGCGGTTGAAAATGACGATGTTGCGGTCCATTAACCGCCGGCTTACGCCGGCGGCTCGCCGCCCTCCCCGAGCTAAAGCTCGGGGCTCGCTCCGGTGCGGCAGCACCCGCCCAAGACCCACGACCCAAGACGTCTTTCACGCCGTCATGGGGTTGATTTTCTCTGGGTCGATGTCCAGGTCGCGGATGGCCTGGGCCACGGTGGCCCGTGACAGCTTCCCGCGCAAGGCCAGCTGGTACAGTGCAGCCACGGTGATCGACTG
>JALSGI010000702.1 GCA_026982835.1 Planctomycetota bacterium
AGGCCGGCGGCCGGTCTGGGCCGGCAGAGAACGGCGAGTCGCGTGCGTGGTGCGTGTTTAACCGGCTTGCAGTCGGATGAACGACGCCGCAGGCGTCGCACTCTGGTAGCCGGGGGGCGTCAGCTCCCCCGGAAGGCAGTGTTTTTACTTGTCCTTTAGCATCCCGAAGGGATGCCAGAGGGAGGAACCGCTGGCTATTTCTGGCACCCTTGGCGGGGTGCTCGGCAGGGTAACGGCCGTCGCTTTCCGGTAGTCTCCGCAGGCGCTTCGACCACCGGCTACAGGGCTGGCAAGCCTTCGGCTTGCTTTTGACCCAGAAACGTATCGCTTTGTGCTTGCACGCGAAACACGCACCGTGCGGGGCTCTTACGTGCAAGGCTCGCCCTTTGTGTTTTTCCTGGCCACTTGCACCACCAGGGCCAGCAGCACCAAGGCGGCCACGGCTCCCAGGCCCCACCGGCCCGCCTTCACCCACACCATCGTCACACTGGCCACCGTGGCCACACCAGCGGCCAGGCCCATCAGCAGGTTCCATGCCAGGCGCTTGCCACCTCGGGGCATGTCCGCTCCCAGCAGCCGCGATTGGTTCATCAGGAAAAAGAACGTCAGATAGGCAATCGGCAACAGGATAAAACCGAACACCGAAGTAGGCACCGCCAGGTAGAAGGACGCCTTGCCCCAGACAAACGGCCCCAAGGCCCCCACGGCGGCCAGCAGCGCCCCGAGCCGATGCGCCCAGCCGCCCTGGGGCAGATCGAACATCTCGCACACCACAAACCCGCAGATGAGCATCAGCAGCGTGATCGTGGAAAGCGTCATCCCCAACACACCCAGGCCGAAGATCCAATGAGCACCCCGGCGGCCCACCAGCTCGGCCAGGGACTGGGCCAGGGCATGAGCATCGCGTTTGACCAGCGTGGCGGCCAGGCGGCGTTCGGCCAGCGGGAGTTTTCGCAAGCGTTGTTCCAGGGCCTGGGGATTTTTCTGGAGCTGGGCCAGTTGGTCGGGGGGCAGATCATGGGCCAGGCGCCCCAGCAGCAACGAGCGGTATTCCCGCTGTTCTGCGGGAGTGGGCTTGCGGGTCGGCGGGGCCTGATCTTCCTGCACCAGCCCGGGCACCGGCTGAGCGTGGAACCGATCGGCCGCGGCAAGGATCACGCAACTGGTGGCCAGCACGAAGGGGATGAACATCCCCGTGGCCAGGTCGAAGACGGCCAGGCCGCGAAACTCCCGCGTCCAGCCGCGCCGCAGCAGCGAATAGGGGAACAGAAACGTCATGTTGATCCCCACGGCGGTAGCCGCGGCGCTGACCAGCGTATCGCGCTGGGCGGCCACGATCTGCTGGAACCAGTAGCTTCGGCCCGGCTCGGCGATCTGGTTCAGTAGCGGCTCCAGGGCCGGTGCGGGGCGGAAGATGCGGCCCAGGTCCGGCACAAACCCCCCGGCCACGGCTCCCCAGTCCAACTGGTCGCGCAGCACCCACACCACGCCCACAAAGCACACGACGATCATGCCCACCATCAGCTTCAGCACCAGCTCGTAAAGCCGGATGCCCCAGCGGCCCGAGTCGTAGCTCCATGTGATGCCCACGGTGACGGCCAGGATGACCGCGGCGATGAGCCCCTTG
>JALSGI010000703.1 GCA_026982835.1 Planctomycetota bacterium
AAAGAGCACTTCATCCTGGAACGCATCGCCGAGGAAGAAGGGATCGACGCACTGCCCGAAGAGTTCGACATGGAGATCGCCCTCATTGCGGCCCAATCGGGCCAGTCGCCGCGGCGGGTGCGGGCTCGACTGGAGAAAAGCGGGCAGATGGACGTGCTTCGCAACCAGATCGTGGAACGGAAGGTGGTCGATTTGATCCTCCAGCACGCCCAGTTCGAGGACGTTCCTTACCAGGGGCCCCCCCTGGGCGCGCGGCGGGAAGCGGCCGTGGCCTTCCTCATCACGGAAGCGGCGGCCAAGGAAGAATCCGAACCTTCCGCCTCCTCGGAGGCCGAAACCGAGTCCAGCTGATCTTTTTCCGCCCGCTGCGCCTCCTCCCGGAGCTAGGATTTCGACACACGCCCTGGGTGCCCCCGGCAGCCGGAAGGCGGTTGTCAGGCGGTGGAGGATCGTTGTAAACTCTGCAGTAACCTCGCCGGACCGGATCGTCCGGTCGGCCTCGCCCGCAGGGGAACAGACCGGCGCCACGGCGCGGAGGTTCCGAACACTCTATGCCACGGAGGCCTTCCATGTCCGACTTCTCCCTTTCGGCGCTGCCCCATCCGGTGGCCCAGTACACCTATCGCGACTACCAGCGCCAGCGGCAGCTCACCCTGGGGGACCTGCTGCTGGAGAATCGGATCATCTTCCTGCAAGGGGAGATCTGGGACGGCAACGCCAACGAGCTGATCATGAAGCTGCTGTACCTGCAGAGCGAAAACCGCCGTAAGGACATCCACTTTTATATCAACTCTCCCGGCGGAAGCGTCACCGCCACGCTGGCCGTCTATGACACGATGCAAATGCTCTCCTGCCCCGTGGCCACCTACTGCGTGGGCCTGGCCGCCAGCGGAGCGGCGGTGCTGCTGGCCGGCGGGGCCAAGGGGAAACGCTACGCCCTGCCCCATTCCAAGGTGATGATCCACCAGCCTTATGCCCGGGTGGGCGGGCAGGTTTCCGACATCGAAATCCAGGCCCAGGAAATCCTCCGCGAGCGCGATCGCATCAACCAGATCCTGGCCCACCACACCGGCCAGCCGGTGGAAAAGATCGCCAAGGACACCGACCGCGACTTCTACATGGACGCCCAGCAAGCCCTGGAATACGGAGTGGTGGACGAAGTGCTCCGCAAGCAAGCCGCCCCCGAGGAAGACGAAGACTAAACCGCCCGAGGGGCTGCGGGTCTTCGCCCCCACCCCCGGCACGAACCTGCCACCGAAGCAAAAAGCAAAAGGAGTGCTCCCATGCCCCTGGTGCCTTACGTGATCGAACGCAGCGGCCGCGAAGAGCGGGCCATGGACATCTACAGCCGCCTGCTGGCCGATCGCATCGTGTTCCTCGGCTCCACCATCACCGACGAAGTGGCCAACCTGGTGGTGGCCCAACTGCTGTTCCTCCAGGCCGAAGACCCCAAGGCCGACGTCCACCTGTATCTGAACTCCCCCGGCGGAAGCGTCACCGCCGGACTGGCCATCTACGACACCATGCAATTCATCTCCTGTCCCGTGGCCACCTATTGCATCGGCCAGTGCGCTTCGATGGGGGCGGTGCTGCTGACGGCCGGAACCCGGGGGAAGCGGTTCGCGTTGCCCAACGCCCGTATCATGATCCACCAGCCGCTGGCCGGGCTGGAGGGGACGGCCGAGGAGATCGAGATCCACGTCAAGGAGCTGCGGCGCATCAAGGAGCGGATCAATAACATCCTCATCCGTCACACCGGCCACCCGCTGGAGAAGATCGAGGCGGACACGGACCGGGACAAGTTCATGTCGGCCGAGGAAGCCCAGGAATACGGACTGATCGACCAGGTGATCGAACGCATGCCGCACCGCCAGGGGGGAGAGGAAAGCCAGTAATCCCGAATCGGCCGGCGGTTCTTCAACGCACCATCTGGATTCCCTCTCGGGCCAGCAGTGCTGCGCCGGTGGCGGTCGTCCTGGTTCCTTTGAGCACCACGCGCCGCAGCCGGGGCAGGTCCACCAGTACCCGCACGCCCTCATCCGTCACCGGATTGCCACTCAGGTCCAGGCTCTCCAGCAAGCGGAGCCTCAGCAGCTGCCGGAGTTGGCGGTCCGTTACGTGGCACCGCACCAGGGCCAGATGCCGCAAGGGCAACCGGGCCAGCTTCTCCAGGTCGGTGCCGGACAGTCCCTGGTGGCGCTGCACGATCCGCCCCAGCTCTCGAACCATCCGGTGAGACGGTTCCCAACCGCGCAAATCGGCAACGGCATGCCGGGGCAACCTCTGACCCGTGGCGGCTGCCAGCTCATGGGCAAGCCGGGCCGAGGGCGGGAATCCCAGCGACTCCAGCCCTCGGGAGCTGAACGCTCCGGGCGGAAAAAAGAGCCGCACTCCTGGCTGCCGGGGCACGAAGAAAAACTCGATCCGCAAGTATTCCAGGGAGTTCAGCTCCACCGCCGCCTCGATGCAGCGCCGAGGACGAAGGGTCCGAACCTTGAGCCACACCACCCGGGCCAGGCTCCGCTGCCGCCGCGGATCGAGCAGATCGCCCAGCCAGCTCGGCGGAACTTCCCAGCGATACTGGACCTCCGGGCCTCCCGCCGCACCGGGAAAACGCACCGGGTGCCAGCCCAAGTGGCCAAGTGCCTGCCAGTCTTCCCGCCAGAGCTGGTGAAGGCGATCCAGGCAAGCCTGTTGTCGCCGGTGATGAAAGTGTCCCCGGGCCACATAGCCCAACGGCAGGGCAATCAACAGCAGCAGAAACAACAACCCTCGCAGGCCGAATCGGCAAAAGGAACGCTTGCCGCCGCGGCCCAACAGCAGGGCAACAAGCAGGGCTAAAACCAGCCACAGGCCCAGGTTGCAAAAAAGGTGGAATGCCGAAAAGGAAATCCCGTGTTTCCAGAATTGCCATCGTTGCGCAAGCACCTGCCACCGGGACGGGGGCCGTCCGGGTTTTGCCCCCACCGCCCAGTCGCGTTTACAGGCATAGGCCCAAGGCCAGCCGAACTCCAGGACCCGAACGGCCGGGCTGTGCTGGGGGTAGCGGCGGTGGTAGCCCAGGAACCAAGGCAGCGTGCCGGCGGCAAAAAACACCAGCAGCATCCACCGCAATCCCCGGCCGCCCTGGGAGTGCGGCTTGGTGGACGTCTCCGCAGAGTCGGCCTGCAAAGCGCCTTGCATCTCTCCTACTGCCACACGGATCGGGCTTGCGTCTTGGGGGTTTCCAGGGGGGCGGCAGGGAAAGCCCCTGCCTTCTTTAGCCCAAACTTCCCCCTAGCTATTTGGCGTAAGCAATTGCAGCGAAATACTTTACGCTAATTCGTGCCTCCTTGTGTAGTCATGTAGTCCCGTTGCCGTAAACCCTTGCATAACAAAGGGTTGCGACAAATAGGGGGTAGGCAGAAAATCGCAGAAAATTTGGGGCAATGATTTGTCGTAAGTTACCAAATTCAAGTTGGTTATGCATAACGATCCCCCTGTTAGTAGGGGGGAAGTTTGGTCTAAAAACTAAAAAAATCGCCTGGGCGAGCCGCGTGCGTCAGCACGCGGTTGGTTTGAACCGTGTCGGCGGTTGCTCGTGTTCAATGCAACCGGGAGCTTACGCTCCGTACGTGTTTAGCCAGCTAGCAACCGGAAGTTCGACGCCGCAGGCGTCGCAGCTTCGTAGCCTCACGGTCGTCAGACCCCCGGAAGGCAGCATTTTTCCTTGTCTTTGAGCATCCCGAAGGGATGCCAGAGGGCAAAACGGTCCTTGTTTCTGGCACCCCTGCCGGGGTGCGGGGTGGGGTAATGGCCGTCGCTTTCCGGTGGCCTCCGCTGCGCTCCGACCACCGGCTACTGGGCTGGCAAGCCTTCGGCTTGCTTTATGGTTTGGACACATCACACCTTGTGATAGCACGCTAAACACGTACCCGGCTTCAGCCGGGGGAGAGCCGGGGTTTGCAACCGGTTTGCAATTTCCCAACAGGCGCTTCCTTGCCAGGCTAGCGGATCGCTCCCATCTGGATCACCGCCTGGAAGAAGGCAAAGTACACGAACCCTACCAGCAAGCCTACCACGAGAATCAGCGCCGGTTCCACCATCGCGCTGAGGCGGCGGATGTGATTTTGCAGTTGCGTGTCGTAAAACCGGCCCAACTCCTCCAGCACCTCGCCCAGCGAGCCGGTCCGTTCTCCCACGGCGATCATCCGCGGCACCAGCTCCGGCACCGGGCGGCCCCGCAGCGACCCGGCCAGCGAGCCGCCTTCCAGCACCCCTTGGGCCGCCTCCTGCACCCGACGGCGCACGGCGCGGTTGCCGATCACTCCGGCGGTGATCTGCAGGGCTTCCAGCAGGTTCAAGCCGGAGGCCAGCAGCATGCCCAGCGTTTGGCTCAACTGGCTCATGGCCGCGGTGGTCAGCACCGGGCCCAGCACCGGCAGGCAAAGCAGCAGGCGGTCCCAGCGAAGCCGCCCCCAGGCAGTGCTGCGGAAGGCCGCAAGTGCCAGCCCTGCCGCCACCACCGCCCCCAGCACATAGAGCCCGTACTGAGCAAGCCAGTTGGAAAGGTCCACCAGCAACTGCGTGGCCCAAGGCAACGCCGCCCCCCGGCGAGAGAAGAACGTGGCAAACTTGGGGATTACCTTCAGCACCAGGAAGGCCGCCACGGCCAGGGCCACCAGCACCACCACGGCCGGATAGACCAGGGCCGAAGCCAACCGCCCTCGCAGGATGGCCCGGCGGCGCAGGTACTCGGCCGATTGCCCCAGCACGTGTTCCAACTGCCCGGTCACTTCGCCGCTTTGCACCAGCCGCAGCACGAACTGCGGCACCAGTCCAGGTACCGCCGCCAGCGCCTGGGAAAACTGCCGTCCCTGTTGCAACTGCTCGGCCACTTGCTCCAGCGCCCGGCGGAGTCGGGGCTTGTCGGCTTCGGCCGCGGCCACTTCCAGCGCCTGCACCAGCGTCAGCCCGGAGCGGAGCATCAAGGCCAACTGCTCCAGCAGAAAAATACGATCCTGGGTGCGAAACCCGCGACGCGGCAGCCTCAAGCGGCGCAGCCAGTCAAGCGGTTCCACGGGCCGGTGCAACAGCGCAGTTTCTTCCGCCGCTTGTTGCTGGGGCACCAGCCGCAGCACGAACAGCCCTTGCGTGCGCAAGGCGGCCGCGGCAGCCGCAGCGTCGGCCGCTTCCAGCGTTCCTTGCCGCCGCCCCTGGCCCGGGGCAAGCACCGTGTATTGAAAAGCAGGCATGGGACTTTTCTCCGCGTGGCCGGATGCGTGTTGGGGTTGACACCTCAACGCTTACTCTTGCATCGGAGCGGAAGCTCCGGGAGGGCGAACCTCCTGGTGAGCCGCAGGTTCATCAAGCGCGTTGTTTCCCAAGTACATGGTTCTGTTCCCGCCGGGTGCGGAAGCACCCAGCGTAGGACGCACGGCGCAAGCCGCAAGCCGTTTCACCCCGCACTGACGTGCGCACGCTCCTCCGGGAGCTTACGCTCCCGGCTCGCTGTGTGTTGAAGAATCGGCGTTTGTTTTCACTTCGGCGAGCCCCGGGCTTGGGGCCCGGGGAGAGCCGGATAAGTGCATTGCGCTATTTTTCTCCGCCAGCTGAAGCTGGCGGCTCGCTGTTGCAGATTAACGTTTGTTCTTGCATCGGAGCGGCAGCTCCGGCGCAACAGCGCACGGCGCAAGCCGCAAGCCGTTTCTCCCCGCACTGACGTGCGCACGCTCCTCCGGGAGCTTACGCTCCCGGCTCGCCGTTCTCCCCCCGCTTACGCGGGGGGCTCTTGGTTGAGCCAGTTCGTGTTTGCTCTTGCCACGGTGCGGCAGCACCACCGTACAAGCCGCACGCCGATTCCTGCCTGGAGCGGAAGCTCCTCCCCCACTCTCCCCAAGCCCCCAAGCCTCCATCCCTCCCTACACCGTGGCTTGCAGCACCTCGCTCAGCGTGGTCAGGCCTTGCAGCACCTTGGCAAAACCGTCCTGGCGCAGCGTCTTGTATTTGCCCTGGAGGAACTGCTCCAGCTCGCTTTGGTTGGCTCCGGCGGCCACCCGGCGGCGCAGCTCCGGCGTGATCTCCAGCGGCTCGAACAGCCCCAGGCGGCCGAAGTACCCGCTGCCCAGGCAAGCCGCGCAGCCTCCCGGTGAGGGTTCGTAGATCGTCGCCTCCGGCTCCACGCCCAACAGTTCCGCCTCCACCGGGGTGACGGTTCGTGGGCGGCGGCAGTGCCGGCACAGCCGGCGCACCAGCCGCTGGGCCACCACCACCTGCAATGTGCTGGCCACCAGGTAGGCAGCACAGCCGATGTCCACCAGCCGCGTCACGGCTCCCAGGGCCGAGTTGGTGTGCAACGTGGAAAAGATCAAATGGCCGGTCATGGCCGCCTTGATGGCCACGTCGGCGGTTTCCAGGTCGCGGATCTCGCCCACCATGATCACGTCCGGGTCGTGCCGCAACAGGCTGCGCAGGGCCGAGGCGAACGTGACCAACTGCCCGTCCACCTGGATCTGCGACACGCCCGGCAGCAGGTACTCGATGGGGTCCTCCACCGTGAGGATGTTCCGCTGGGTGCGGTCCAGCTCGCTCATGGCGGCATAGAGCGTGGTGGTTTTGCCGCTGCCGGTGGGGCCGGTCAGCAGCACCATGCCGTGTGGGGCGCGGATGGCCCGGCGGAATAGCTCCAGGTCTTCGCCCACCATACCCAGGGCTTCCAACTCCAGTTGCACCGTCTCGCAGCCCAGCAGCCGCAGCGTGGCCCGTTCGCCCCAGCGGGTGGGGATGGTGGCCACGCGGATGTCCAGCCTCACGTCCTCCCGGCCCGGCGGCTGGTAGCTGAAACGCCCGTCCTGCGGGGCGCGTTGCTGGGCGATATCCAGCCCGGCCAGCACTTTCACCCGCGTGGTGAGACTCACGCCGGTGGCCCGGTCCAGGTCCGCCAGGAACGGCTGCAAGCGGCCGTCGATGCGGAAGCGGATCTGGTAGCCCTGGGTCGTGGGCTCCACATGGACGTCGGAGGCCCGGTGCAGAAACGCCTGCTGGATCACCTCGTCCATTAGCTCCACCGCCCCGGTGCTTGCGGCTCCAGGGCTTGCCGTCCCGGCGGGGGCCACGGCCCGGGCGCTGAGCCGGCGCAGGGCCTCCGGATCGGCCAGATGCACCTGCAACCGGCAGCCGAACTGCCGGGCCAGGCGATCCAGCGTGGCCTGGTCGTCCGGGTCCACCGTGGCCACGTGCAGCGTGCCGTTTTCCTGGTGCAGGGGGACCACGCTCCCCCGGGCCCGAAGCGCCCCGGGCAACCGGCTCCACAGCCGGGGATCGATCCGCGCGGTGTTCAGGTCGGCAAAGGGGAGCCCCCGCTGCTGGGCCACCGCCCGATAAAGCGCCGCCAGCGGAAAGCGCCCCTGGGCGGTCACGTACTCCAGCACACCCTGGCGTTTTCGCCGGGCTTGCTGTTGCCACCGCTCAAGCTGCCCGGGGGAAAACAGCCCCGCGGCCAGACCGGCTTGCAGCAGTACTTCGGGAGCCAAGGGCATCTATCCACCTCCTGCCTGCCCGGACTTTTGCGCAAGCAGGCGCAAGCGGCTGTGGACCAGTTGCGGATCGCGGGCCAGGGCCAGCGCCGCCGGCGGCTCGACCAGTCCCTGGTGGATCACCTGGGCCAGGGCCGCTTCCAGCGTTTGCATTCCCTGGCTGGTGCCGGTTTCGATGGCCGCATAGATCTGCTGCGGCTTGCCGGTGCGAATGAGATGGGCCACGCCGGTGGTCACGCGCAGCAGCTCCACCACCGGCACCCGGCCCGGGCGGTCCCGGCGCGGAAGCAGCCGCTGGGCCACCACGGCCCGCAGCACCATCGACAACTGCTGCCGCACCGATTGCTGCTCGTCGGCCGGAAACACGCCGATAATGCGGTCCAGCGCTCCCACGGCGTCGCCGGTGTGGAGCGTGGAAAAGACCAGGTGCCCGGTCTCGGCCGCCGTGATGGCCGCCCGCATGGTTTCCAAGTCGCGCATCTCGCCCACCAGGATCACGTCCGGGTCCTCTCGCAACGCGGAACGCACCGCCTCGGCGAACGAGGGGACGTCGGTGTAGAGTTCCCGCTGGTGCACCAGCGACTTGATGTTGCGGTGCAGGTATTCCAGCGGGTCTTCCACCGTGATGATGTGGCAGGCCCGGTGCTGGTTGATCTGGTGGATGAGCGTGGCCAGCGTGGTGGTTTTGCCGCTGCCGGTGGGGCCGGTGATGAGCACCAATCCGTCCCGCAACCGGCTCAGCTCTTCCAGGCTCTTGGGCAGCAGCAGTTCCTCGAAGGTGCGAAACACGTTCTCCAACCGCCGCACGGCCAGGGCCACCTCCCCCTGCTGGCGAAACACGTTGATGCGAAACCGCACTTCGCCGAGCGAATGGGCCAGATCGAGCGTGTGTCTTTGAGCGAACACTTCCTGCTGCCGGGGGTTCATCAGCGCCAGGGCGATGCCTTCGGTCTGCCGGGACGAAAGCACCGGGGCCTCCGGCAACGGTTGCAACACTCCGTCGATGCGCACATAGGGCGGGCACTGGTGCGTCAAGTGCAGGTCCGAGGCCCCCAGCTCCACGCAGCGGGCCAGCAGGTGCTCCAGCAGCGGTAGACCTTCTTGCTGGTTCATGAGTTGGTTTTCCGCAGTTGAGATGCCTCCGCTGGCTGAAGCCGACACGCCCCGTCCGGCGAGCCCGCGGCTTCAACCGCGGGAGTGGGAGGGCGAGGCTCCGGCCGAGCCGAAGGAGCAGAAAAAAGTGTTCGTTTTGTTAAGCGTTTATCCACAAACAAGCTCCCCTACCACCAAAATCCTTGGTAGTACGTTAAACGTGTACAAAGCTCCCGGTTGGTAATACGAAACAACAAGCGCCTCTTCTTACCGCATGCCACCGCAAGCTCACGCTAGCGGCTCGCCGTCGGCAATGGCAATGCAATGTTGCACACCCGGCCAGCTTGCAGCCTAAGCCGACCGCAGGCCGCTCACAAGCACACCACCAGCTCGATCTGCACGGCCGAGCGGGCCACGCGCGGCTGCTTCTCTTGCTGGGTCACGGACAGTTCCAGCACCACCACCTGCGGCGGGAAGTCCTCCAAGCGCCTAAGCAGCCCCACCAGCCCGGAGTACGAGCCGCGAAGCGTCACCTGATATACCCGGCACCCCTGCTCCTGGCACCAGCGGGGGAGGGCGTCTTCGCCGGGCCGACTCGCCTGCGCAAGGGGGCTTCCCGGCCGAGGCTTGCCGCCGGGGCGAGCCCTCCGCGGGGCGGTTTTTTGCGCCCGGGGGCTGCTCCGGGCCGTATGTCGCCAGGGGGTCCAAGCGACCAGTTGCAGGCGACAGTCCCGGGCCGCCTGGGCGAAGTGGAGCTTAAGCTGCTGCACCTGGGCGGTGCGCCCCGGGTGTTGAAGCCGCTGTTGCCACTTCTGCCAGCGCTCCTCCAGCCCGGCAAGCTGTTGTTCCAGCTTTTTGAGTTGTCCTTGGATCTCGGTTGCGCTGGGGCGTTGGGCCTCCTGGCGTTGCAGTGCGGCAAGCTCTGCGGTGAGTTTTTGCTTTTGTTTTTCCAGTGCCGCAGCGCGGCGCCGAAGCTCGTCCAGCTCGTGCCGCCGGGAACGATAGAAAAACAGAAAATACCCGGCCCAAACCACGGCCAGCAGCAGGTTGAGCACCAACACGCGTTCACGCAGGGTGAGTTGCTTCATGGCAAGTTTTGCTCTGGCGGTTTGGCGTGGGTGTGCAATCTTCAGTGTGCAATCTTCGGCCAGCCGCGAGCGGAAGCTCGCGGTTGTCTGCTCAGCGATCGTATGTCCCATCAACCGCCGGCTCGGGGCTAAAACTCGCGGCTTGCCGGTGGTCGTCTCGATTCTTGCACCGGGGTTTTTCGCCCAGGATGCTCGGCCGTGGCGGGCTGCTGCTTTCCGGCAAGTTGCAGCACCAGGGTAAAATGCACGCTCAAGCTCCCGGCCGGACCAGCGCGGTGTTCCAAGCGATCATCCACCACCTGGGGCAAGTACTCGGCCAGGTGCACCAGCAGTGCGGAGACAAACCGCTGCACGCTATCCGGGTCGGCGGCCCAGCCGCGCAGGGTCAGCCGCCCGCGGGCATCCCAGTGCAGGCTCTCCAGCACCAGCTCCGGCGGAGCAATACGGCCCAAGCGGTCCAGCAGCTGCGGCATGCGGCGCCGGGGGGCGAGGAAGGTATTTTGGACTTGGGCCAGCGTCTGCTGCCGGGTCAGCAGTTGCTCCTGGAGCTGGGCGCTTTTTTGCTCCAGGCGCTTGAGGAGCAAGTGTTGCGCCTCCAGGCGTTCCTTGGCCTCCTCCAAGCGATCCACCTGTTGTTGGAGCGCCATAACCTGCTGCTGCGTGCGGGCAAGCCGGCTGTGCAGAGGCAGCTCCAGGCCCAACAGCACCAGCCCCCACAAAGCCACGCAAGCCGCAGCCACCCAGGCCGGGCGTTGCCAGGGCGGGGTCCAAGGGACCGGTTCGTGCAGGGGGGTTAGTTCCTGGGCCGGTGGAAACTCCCGGGCACTCCAGGCCGCCAGCCCCCGGAGCATCTCCTCTGGGGAAACAGAGGCAGCGGCACTCCCTTGCCCCGGGGAAACCGCTAGGGGGAAAAAACGCCACTGCGGCCCTGCTTCCCCGGAAAAGGTCCCAGCGGCAGCAGGCGCTTCGTTGCCGGCGGGGGCGGCCGGCCCGGTTGGTTCCTGGACGAGCTGTGCCAGCTTGCCGCCGGTGAAGTGGAGCCTGATGGTGGTTCCCGGCAGGGCGATTTCGACCAGGGCTTCTGCGGCCTTGTCCCCATGGGACCAGGCGGCGGCCCAGCCGCAGGCGGCAAGCGGCACCAGCCCCAAGAACTGCCGCCCGGTGGCCGAAACGGCCTGTTGCCACTGCCGCACGCGTTCAAGCGGGGCAGCGGCAACCAGCCAAGGATGTAGCTCCTGGGGGGAGGAGCCGCCCGGGGCAGGCGTTTCCCCGGCAGGGCACCAGCGGCACACAAGCGCCTCCTCGGCCGCAGGGCCCGGGTGGCGCGAGCACCACTGCCGAAGCTCCTCGGCCTGTGCCGGGGAGAGCCGTCCGGTGGCTTGCAGGTGTTGCAGGAGCAACTGGCCCAGGGACTCGCCGGCGGCGGAGTCGGCACCCAGCTCGGCTTGAAGCCGCCGAAGCTCCTGCGGGTCCAGAAGCCCCCGGCCCACCAGCCCCTGGACCAGCGAAGGCCCTTGGGCCGCTTGTGCCACCAGAGGGGCTAGTTCCCAGGAGAGCAACTGCTGCATCTCTTCCGGCGGCAGGGGCTCGGCGGGGGAGACGGGCAACTCGACCCGGGCCAGCACGGCCTCCGGCACGGCGGTCACCA
>JALSGI010000704.1 GCA_026982835.1 Planctomycetota bacterium
CCTGCTGGTGCTGCCCGAGCCGGACATCCCCGAACCGGAACGCCTGGTCGAGGACGTCTATTTCTCCAAGGACCCGATGGAACAGATCGGGGCCAACAGCGTCTCGGGCACGCAGTCGGCCTTGGCCCTGGCCCCCAACCTGGACGAAGTCTCCGACGTTCCCCAGGAGGTGGTCGAACAGCCCAATCCCACCATCAAGCTCTCGCCCAACATCGACCTGGCCACGGCTCCCAACGTGGACGAGAACCTGGTGGTTCGCGGGGCCACCGGCGAGGGGGTGACAGGGGCCGCGGGGGCCGTGGACCGGCTCACCTACGAGATTCTCCAGTCGCTGGAGCAGCGACCCACGCTGGTGGTCTGGCTGTTCGACCAGACCGGCTCGCTGGACCGCACGCGGAACTACATCGCCGACCGCTTCGAGCGCATCTACCGGGAGCTGGGTGTGATCCAGGAGAGCGGGCACAACGCTTTTGCCCAATACAAGCCGGACCAGCGGCCGCTGTTGTCGGCCATCGTGGCTTTCGGCAAGGGGCACCACTTCCTGGTCGAGGAACCGACCGACGATGTGCAGAAACTCAAGCAAGCCGCCCGCAACGTCCCCCATGACGACTCGGGCGAGGAGTTCGTCTTCTCCACCATCCTCTCGGCGGTGAACAAGTACAAGGTGTATCGCACCCGCAAAACCCCCCGCCGCAATGTTCTTTTTGTGGCCGTCACCGACGAGCGGGGGAGCGATTTCCAGTTGGTCGATAAAGCGGTGGCCCAATGCCAGCGGTATCAGATTCGCGTCTATGTGCTGGGAGCTCCGGCCCCCTTCGGCCGCGAACAGGCCTACTTGAAGTGGATCGATCCGGACCCGAACTACGACCAGTCGGTGCAGTGGATCCCGGTGGACCAGGGACCGGAAACCCTGTTCCCTGAGCGGATCAAGCTGGGCTTGCCCGGCGTGGATCGCAACCTGCTGGACGAGCTGGACTCCGGCTTCGGCCCCTACGCCCTGGCCCGGCTCTGCTACGAAACCGGCGGCATCTATTTTTCGATGCATCCGAACCGCA
This sequence comes from Planctomycetota bacterium, assembly GCA_026982835.1. Lineage (GTDB taxonomy): Bacteria > Planctomycetota > Planctomycetia > Pirellulales > S012-138 > S012-138. Next base: position 1,056 of record JALSGI010000704.1, read on the forward strand.
CCGCTCGGGTGCGGGCCGTGGGTGCCCGCGAAATCCAGGTGATGAGCAGCCGCTTGCGGTTCTTCTTCGACCCGGCCGTGATGCGGCTCTATGCCCCCGACTACGTCACGGTGAAGGAATACCAGCGGCTGCTGGCCACGAATCGGGCGCGGGCCGCGCTGGTGATGGCCGCCCGGCAGTCCTGGGTGGACCCGATGGAAGAGCCCCGGCTGCGGTTCCCCTTCCTGAGCGAACCGGAGCTGAAACAGCAACTGGACGAGGCCCAAAAAGTGGCCGCACGGCTGGAACCCAAGATCAACCGCCTCTATCAGATTCTGCTACAGGGGGAGGCCGACCGGGACAAGCTGACCCGGCCCCGATGGCAAGCCGGCTATGATCTGGCCATGGGCCGGGTGCTGGCCGCCAAGGTGCGGGTGGAGACCTACAACCAGATGCTGGCCCTGCTCAAGCAAGGCAAAAAGTTCAAAAACCCCAACAGCGACACCTGGGTGCTCCGCCCGGCCGATGCCACCGTGGGCAGCCAACTGGAACGGCTGCGCAAAAAAGCCAAGATGTACCTGCAAC
>JALSGI010000705.1 GCA_026982835.1 Planctomycetota bacterium
TTGTTTTCAGTAATATAGGTACCCCCGGAGGAGGCCGAGGGTTTCACCTTCTGCGGGCTCCCAGTGCCTAGGCAGGCCGGCCTGGTCGTAGGGCCGGGCAACGTGGAAAGGCCAATGCGGGAGGTCCGCCGGGGGTCCGGGAACCCCCTCCACCGGGCGAAGGAACCCGGCAAAAGCGCAGCCTCCCTCCGCTTTTGCGTGCCTCTGCGCGTTGTCTCAGTTCCCCTTGACGGCATCGCGGACCACGTCTTGGGCCACCTTGAAAGCGTTGGCCAGCACCTGCCCCCGAAGCTCCATCTGCTCGCTGGTGAAATAACGCTGGCCTTCGCTGGGCGGCAACCCGGCAATAGCTAGCGTGACCGGAAGCAGGTCCAGGAACTCCTTGTAGCGGCGTTTGATCTCTTCCACTTGGGACTGGCTCATCTGGGGTTCCTTTCCTTGTTGAGAGGCCAGGGGCGCAACCGGCAGAATGTTCCGGCTCTGACCGTGGCCACCTCGACGCTCCACCCCCTTGGGCGACCCGGCCGGCCCCGATCCGCCTCCATGATATTCGCCCCGGGGGGAAGTTCCTAGTTTTGCCGGAAAATCCCCTGGAGGCGAGATTGCTCGCAGAGGGCATTCCGCCGAAAAACACCGTTGCTTCCCCCTCGCGGCACAGGTTACGATGAACTGCTGGAGGGTGTATTCTCCCATTGCGAAGCTGCCCTGAACCGGGGGACGGCCATGATTCGTTTTTGTTGTGATCTTTGCCACCGCACGCTCCAACAGCACGAGAACCGCTATGTGGTCCGCATGGAAGTGTTTCCCGGAAGCGAAGAGATCCACCCGGAAGAGCTGGAAGCGGATCGGGACCACCTGGCCGAGTTGAACCAGCTGTTGGAAGGACTGGAACAAGAAGAGGCCGAGCCGCCCGGCTGCCACCAGTTCCGCTACGACCTGTGCGAGCAATGCTATCGCCGGTTTGTGCGAGATCCGTTGGGACGGGAAGTGAGCGTGCCGTTCAAGATCAGCCAGAATTGACCTCTGCCCCTCGGGTGGATTCCGCCAGCTGCCCCGAGAGACGCTTGACTCGGTGTTTCCGCACTGGAGGTCTTGGGTCTTGGGTCTTGGGCCGTGAGTCTTGAGGAAGGTGCTTCCGCACCGGGCGAGCCCACGGCTTCCAGCCGTGGGAGGCGTGGGGGGGTGGAGGGATGGCGAGCCGCTGGCTTCAGCCAGCGGAGAAAAACAACC
>JALSGI010000706.1 GCA_026982835.1 Planctomycetota bacterium
GCAGCAGGAATCCCCGGTTGTGTTTCCTGTGGCAGGCGATTCGCAGCCAGGACCGACTTTCCGGCAAAGGGAGTCCGTTTGGTCCTCTTTTGCCCGGTAGAATCCGAAAACCACGGAACTCACTGCCGCGTGCGATAGCCGCACCGGCGGTAGAAGGCCACAGCGGCGTGCCAGCAGGCGTGGGTTTCCACGCGCAACAGCCGCACGCCCTGGTCCCAGGCACGCTGCTCCAGGTGGCTAAGAAGCACGCGTGCCAGCCCGCGGCGACGAAACTCCGGAGCGACCATCAACCAATGTACGGCTCCCTGCCGGGGCTCAGACCCAGGGAGAACCACCAGGGTAACACTGCCCAGCAGCCGGGGGCGGCAGGGCCTGTTGCTCCAGGCCAACAGGCAGTTTTCGGGGCTCCACCACGGCCGGGCGGTCATTTGCCGGTGGAAATCACGGCGGTCCCAGGGGCGTACCGGCGGCTTCAGGCCCCGGAAGGCCCGGCCGAACAAGGCCAAGTAGGCATCCAGCTCCTGGGTGCGGAAAGGGCGGATGCACACTCCGGGACAGGAGAGGACGACCGGAGGCGTGTGCAAGCTGCGAAACAGGTGCAGCACTCTGGGATGGGAAAGGGGCTGGGTGGGAGAAGGTGCGCCCGAATGAGCCATAGCTATGTGTTTTGCCTGCGCAAGGGGCCGGGGGAACGATAGCACTGACGGCACTCTCCGCCGGGGGGAAGGATTGCCGTTGACGTCCCAAGTGAGGGTTTTCTACGGTGTCGCCGCCGCGGCTGCCGGAAGCCAGCAGCGGCCCTTGGGTGTATTGTGCCGCGAGAGCCGGGCCAGGAAAACGTGTTGCGGAGGCAATCTTTTCCCTCCTTTGAAATCCCTCGTATCCTCCTTGGCAGCCGACCTGCAATGATCATCAGCCGCACGCCCTATCGGATTTCGTTCTTCGGCGGAGGAACCGACTATCCGGCCTGGTTTCGCCAACACGGGGGGGCCGTGCTGGCCACCTCGATCGACAAATACTGTTACTTGAACTGCCGCTGGTTGCCGCCGTTTTTCCAGCACCGCACCCGGGTGGTCTATTCCCGCATCGAGTCTTGTCGCGACAACCGGCAGATCCAGCACCCGGCGGTGCGGGAAGTGGTGCGTTACCTGGGCATCGAGCAAGGGCTGGAGATACACTGTTCGGGCGATCTGCCGGCCCGAAGCGGCATCGGCTCCTCCTCCACGTTCACCGTGGGCCTGCTGCATGCCCTGCACGCGCTGCTGGGCCGGAAGGTGGACAAGCACCGCCTGGCCCAGGAGGCCATCTACGTGGAACAGGAATTGCTTCGGGAAACCGTGGGCTGCCAGGACCAGGTGATGGCCGCCTACGGGGGGTTGCGGCACGTGGTGTTCTCCCCCCAGGGAGAGATCGCCGCCCGGGCGGTGCCCCTGCCGCCGGAACGCCTCCAGGCGCTGAACGACCACCTGCTGCTGTTCTTCACCGGAATCAATCGCACCGCCTCGCAAGTGGCACAGAGCTACGTCTGCCGCATGGAGGACAAGCATCGCCAACTGCAGGTCCTGGGGGAGATGGTGCAGCAGGCGCTGGAGATTCTGCAGG
>JALSGI010000707.1 GCA_026982835.1 Planctomycetota bacterium
AGTTGGAAAGATAGATGCCCTGGAAGTTTTCCAGCGGGTGGTTGTTCAAAAACCGGGGCAGCTCCACCCGGGGGGCGATCCCCGAGCGGACGCGATTGCTGGGGGCCAGGGCCAGGGAGAGAAAACGCCCGTCGGTGGCCGCCGGATCTCCGTCGCAGATCAGCACCGGCACCGACACGGGCAAATCCAGCACGCAGTAGCGCACGTTGTCGGCCTCCACCGCGTCGGCCGCCAGGCGAGCCGTCACGTAGTGCTGCCCGGCCGTGGCAAACTGCACGGTGAAACGCCGCGTTTCGGATTGCCCCGGGCCGATGGAACGAATCACTACCCCGGGCCGCTCCCGGCCGTCTTCGCGTAAGGCGACGGCCACTTCGCGGGCCACGCTGGTGCCGTAGTTGTGCACGGTCACTTCCATGGTGACCGGCACCCCGGCCGCCCGGGTGCCCGAGGCCGGCTCCAGCTGCACGATGGCCAGGTTCTGGTGCTGCTGGTCCACGCACTGGATCAGTTGCACTTCGACCTCCTGCTCGCGAAGCTGCTGGAGTTGCTGGTCCAGGCTCTTCGGCTCTTGCCACTGCCGCTGGCGGAAGTCGGAAACCAGATACACCACGCGTTTTTCGTTGCTGGTTTCATCCAGCAACTGATCCAGGGCTTGCAGGGCGGGCAGCGGGCCGGCATCGGTCTGCGAAGGCGTGATGCGATTCAGCTCGGAGATCAGGCGGCTCTCGAACTGGGCGTCCACCAGCGCTGCGTTCAGGTCCGGCTGCCGCGGTCGGGAAAAGCGGACCAGGGTGAACTTTTGCGGGCTGCGCGACTGCACGGCCCGGCGGGCCAGCCGCAACACGACGTCCTTGCCCAGGTCCAACGCCTGCCGGTCCCCGTGCCGGTCGGACATGGAGAAACTATCGTCCAACAGCACGATGTGGTGGGTGGTCTGGCCCCCGAGCAAAAACCAGCGATCGGCTTGCAGCAGCGGCTGGGCCACGATCAGGGCCACAGCGGCCACGGCCAACATCCGCAGCAACAACAGCAGCAGCTGCTTCAGAATGACCCAGGTGCGGCTCTTCTTGTAGGCGGCCAGCAAAAACTCCATGGCCGCCCACTGCACGCGGCGGTGGCGCATGAGGTTGATCAGGTGGATCAACACCGGCACGCCCACCAGCAGCGCCCCTAGCGAGGCCAGCCCGGGATGGATGAAAAACTGTTCCATGAGCAGTTGCAGTCAGTGTCGCTGTGTTGGATTCGGGTTCGATTTGTTCTCGGCTTTGTTTTTGTTTTTACGGTCGCGTTGTCTCCGGGAGCTGATGTTCCAGGCTCGCTGTTGTTGGTTTTTCTTACACCGGAGCGGAAGCTCCCAGTGGCTGACGGCCCTGCGTCCTCCGGTAGCTAAAGCTCCAAAGCTCCCGGCTCGCTGTTGTCTGTTGTTCTTGCATTGGCGAGCCCCGGGCTTTAGCCCGGGGAGAGCCAAAGCAACGCCTTTGGCCGCTTTCTCCGCCAGCTGAAGCTGGCGGCTCGCCGGTGGTAGCGTTGACGTTCTTCGGTGTGGCCAACTTTTCTCCGCTTCTTCGGCTCGGCGGGAGCCTCGCCCTCCCCGTTTGTGCCAATGGACGTCTGTTCTTGCGCCGGAGCGGAAGCTCCGGAAGGGCGAGCCTCCTGGCGAGCCGCAGTTTCACCATGTAGGTCGTTTTCTCCAAAAACGCTTGTTCTTGCCCGATGCGGAAGCACCCAAGCCTCCACGCCCTACGCCGCGGAAGCTCCGGCGCAGGCCGCACGATGCAAGCCGCAAGCCCTCAGTTCCGGTGGTGCATTCCCAGGCGGTTGCACAAAAAGTGGGCCAGGGCCGCATCCAGCGGCTCGCTGGTGCGCACCAGGGCGTAGTCGATCGTGTGGTTGGCACAACCGCGGCGAATCTCCTCCAGGTAGTCGTTCAGCGCCTCCAGGTATCCTTCCCGCAGGGCCCGCGGGTTGCAGGAGATGTACTCGGGCACTTCCAGCCCGTCGAACCGCGTGGGACCGCTGAAGGGGAAGTCCAGCTCGTCGTCGTCCATCACATGCAGCACCAGCACGTCGTGCCCTCGCTGCCGCAGCAGCCGCAAGCCCCGCAACAGCGGCGCTCGCTCCACCAACAGATCGGAAAAAAGGATCACCATCCCGCGCCGCGGCTGGTTTTCGGCCACCTGGGCCAGGATGGTGGAAAGGTCGGTGGTTTCCTGCGGGCGGCTGCCGTCCAGGGCCTTGATGATCGACAGCAGGTGCGTGCGTTTGCTGCGCGGGGGAACGGCCGTGCGGATTCTGCTATCGAAGGCGATACAACCCACCGAGTCCTGCTGCCGCAGGATCAAGTAGGCCAGGCTCACCGCGGCGGTGCAGGCGTATTCGTACTTGTTCAGCGGGCCGCTGCCGTACTGCATGCTGCGGGACACGTCCACCAGCAGCGTGCAGCGCATGTTGGTTTCTTCTTCGTACTGCTTGACGTAGAGCCGGTCCTGCTTGGCCCACACCTTCCAGTCGATGTCGCGCAGGTCGTCCCCCGGCACGTACTCCCGGTGCTGGGCGAACTCCACGGAGTGCCCGAAATAGGGACTGCGGTGCATGCCGGAGAGGAATCCTTCGACGATGTGCCGTGCCCGCAGCTCCAAGCGGGCGATACGGCGGATGGCCTCAGGATGCAAAAATTTCCTGGAATCGGGCATCTTGGGTCAGTTCGTCCTCTTTGTCGGGAGTGACTTCCAGCAGCCGGGTCACCACGTCGTCGGGAGTGATCCCTTCGCTTTCGGCGGCGAAGTTGATCACCAGGCGGTGGCGTAGCACGGGATGGGCCAGGGCCTGGATGTCCTCGGTGGAGACATGGGTGCGCCCGTGCAGTAGCGCCCGCGCCTTGCCCCCCAGAATCAAAAACTGCACCGCCCGCGGACCGGCCCCCCAGCTGATCTGCTCGGAGACGAACTCCGGGCAGCCGGGCTGGCCCACCCGCGTCTGCCGCACCAGGCAAAGCGCGTAGCGGATCACGTGGTCGGTGATCGGCACTTGCCGCACCAGCTTTTGGATCTCCAGAATCTCTTCCCCTTGCAGCACCGGCACGATGTGGTCTTCCTGCAAGGCGGTGGTGCGTCGGGCGATCTCGAACTCCTCGTCGAACGAAGGGTACTTCACCAGCACCTTGAACATGAAGCGGTCCTGCTGGGCCTCGGGGAGCGGGTAGGTCCCCTCCTGCTCGATGGGGTTCTGCGTGGCCAGCACAAAGAAGGGGTCCATCATCGGGTGCCGCACCCGGCCCACGGTCACTTGCCGCTCCTGCATCGCTTCCAGCAGCGCGGCCTGGGTCTTGGGCGGCGTGCGATTGATCTCGTCGGCCAGGATGACGTTGGCAAACACCGGGCCTTCGATGAAGCGGAACTCCCGCTCGCCGGTGGTGCGGTTCTCCTCCAGCACCTCGGTGCCGGTGATGTCGGCCGGCATCAGGTCCGGGGTGAACTGGATGCGGTTGAACTTCAGGCTCAGGGTGCGGGCCAGCGTGGAGATCATCAGCGTCTTGGCCAGCCCCGGCACCCCTTCCAGCAGGCAGTGCGAGCGGCAAAAGAGCGAAATGAGCAACTGGTCCAGCACCTCGCGCTGGCCGACGATCACCTGGGACATCTGCTCCAGAATCTTTTCCCGGGCCTCGGCCAGGCGCCGGATGGCCTGGGTCTGGGCATCGGAGAACGGTTCACTCATCGTGGGGCGTTCCTCATCAGGGGGAAAATGTCGCAACGGGGAAAACTTTTTCGTTCGAGTCAACTCTTCAGTGTGTCCCAAAGGTTGGGCCTTTGCCAATCCCAGGTGGTGTCCAGGGCCGCCGCGGCGAGCCGCGTGCGTGAGCACGCGGTTGTTTTTTTGAACCGTGTCGGTCGTTGCTTTGCTCGAAGCAACCGGGAGCTTACGCTCCCGGCTCGCCGTGTCGAGCGTTTGTGTCCGTTCTTACCCGGCGAGCCCCGGACTTTAGTCCGGGGAGCAGCGGCATTCTCGTTTTTTCTTATGCAACCGGCGCCACCGGCACACCAAATGGGTGCCACCTGGGGGGTGGTTGGTTCAACATTTTGCCTAACTTCACAAGGGGCGGCCTGTTGTGCAGGCTGCCCTCCCGACCGGGGGGGCCGTGGCCAGGGGGGGCGGGGGGTGTTATGATGGAAGCTGACCGCTCCCCCTGCCCGCGGCGACTACCGAAGTGTAGCACGCCCACTTACTGCTTGTGCCACAGATACTTACGCTTCCTTGCAGGGACCCCCGATCATGGCCATTCGCGCAGGCATCATGGGCGCCACCGGCTATTCGGCCCTGGAGCTGCTGCGCTATCTGTTGCGGCATCCGGAGGTGGAGATCGCCGTGCTCACTTCCCGCCAGGAGGGCAACCCGCACATTGCCGCCGTGCATCCCAGCCTGGCTGGGCGGCTGGACCTGTGCTGCGAGAACCTGGAGCCGGAAGCGGTGGCTGCCCGCTGCGACGTGGTGTTTTGCTGCCTGCCGCATGGGGTCACGGCCCAGGTGGTCCCCCGGCTGCTGGAAGCGGGAGCCCGCGTGGTGGACCTCAGCGCCGACTTCCGGCTCAAAAACGCCGAAGTGTACCGGCAGTGGTACGGCAAGGAGCACCAGGCCCCACAGCTTCTCCCCCAGGCTGTCTATGGCCTGCCGGAGCTGTATCGGGAACCGATTCGCTCCACCCGCCTGGTGGCCAACCCGGGCTGCTATCCCACTTCGGCCATTCTGGCCCTGGCCCCGCTGCTGAAGCGGGGAGCGATCCGGCCCGAGGGGATCATCGTGGACTCCAAGAGCGGGGTTTCCGGGGCGGGCCGCCAGCCCAAGCTCACCACGCTTTACCCGGAGTGCAACGAGAGCGTTTCGGCCTACAACGTGGGCCGGCACCGGCACACGCCGGAGATCGAGCAGGTGCTCTCCGAGGCCGCCGGGGGGGCGGTGGAGGTGGTGTTCACGCCCCACTTGATCCCCATGGACCGCGGCATCCTCTCCACCGTCTATGCCCAGCCGCAGGGCCAGGCCAGCGAAGAGGAGCTGCTGGAGCTTCTGCGGGAATTTTATCGCCCGCACCCCTTCGTGCGGGTGGTGGAGCACCTGCCGGCCACCAAGGACACCGCCGGCACCAACTTCTGCGACCTGACGGTGCGGGTAGTGCGCGGCCGGGTGCTGGGCATCAGTTGCCTGGACAACCTGGGCAAGGGGGCCGCCGGGGCGGCAGTGCAGAACATGAACCTGATGTTCGGCCTGGAGGAGACCACGGCCCTGCTGTAGCGGCAACCGGAAAAGCGACCCGATTTGCCCGGAAAATCCGGGAACTTTTCTGCCCGTGCGGTCGTCCAACCGGCGAGTTGGTATCTTCCGGCCGTGGCGCAACCGGCTCCGGTTGGGCGGGAAAAGCGTGACTTTGCCCGCCGCCGACTCCAAAATAACGGCACGCCGCTTTCCCCGAACCCTCTTATCCGGCGAGGTGCAGCATGTTCCGGACGTTGCTCGTCTCAGGCGTGTGGTTGCTGGTCGCTTCCGTGGCTTGGGCTCAGCAGGAAATCCACCGCGCCGTCCAGCAAGGCGATCTGGCCCGGGTGCGAAAGCTCCTGGATCAGAACCCCCAACTGCTGGAAGCCACCGACCGCAACGGGCGGACCCCGCTGTTTTATGCGGTCATGTACCGGGACCAGCGCAATCCCCTGCAGCGGGTATTCACCCGCGACCGGCACCAGGAGGTGCTCAAGGAACTGCTTCGACGCAAGGCCAATGTCAATCATCGCGACCGCTACGGGCAGGTTGCCCTGGGGCTGGCCATCCAGAACGACAACCTGTCGGCGGTCCAGTTGTTGATCCAGGCAGGGGCATCCACCCAGCGGCTCGACCGCCAAGGGAACAACGCCCTGCTGTATGCGCTGCTCTACAGGCCGCGAGAGCCCTTGGTGATATATCTGCTCAAGCACAGCGACCACCGGGCGGCGAATCGGTTCGGGCAAACGCCGCTTCACATGGCGGTTTCTCGGGGCATGGTCAAGGTGGTTCAGGCGATGCTTGAGGCCGGGGCGGATCCCCAGGCACGGGACCGCCACGGCAACCAGCCGATCCACTTTGCCACCTCGCATCCCCAGGTACTGGCCTTGTTGCTCAAGGCCGGGGCGGACCCCAATGCCAAGCCCCAGCGCGGGGGATTTCCGCCGCTGTTTCTCGCCTGCCAAAACCTCCAGGCGGAATCCGTCAAGTTGTTGCTGAAGGCAGGAGCAGACCCCAATCTCCTCTTCCAACGCCGGACGCCGCTGCATCTGGTTCTGCAATCCATCTCTTCCTGGAATCCCCGTCGCCTGCAACCAGAAAAGATCGTGGCTTTGCTACTGGAGGCCGGAGCCGACCCCCGGGTCAAGGACCCCCAGGGAAAAAACGCCCTGGAACTGGCCTTGCAGACGGGCAATCCGGCGGTGATCGACCTGCTGGTCAAGCACGTGGGCAAGCTGCCGCCACGCTCGCCCGAGGGAGAACCGATCCTGCTTTGGGCCGCCGCCCGGGGAATGAGCAGCGTTGTCAAGCTGGCTTTGAAACGGGGAAGCCCGGTCAACCAGACCGACCCGCAGGGGCACACGGCCCTGTATCGGGCCATCCAGGGAGGGCACCTGGAGGTGGTCAAGCTGCTGCTAGGGGCCGGAGCGGACGTGCACCGGCAGTACGAGGGCGGGATGACGCTGTTGCACCTGGCCGCCGCGGCTCGCCGGAGTTCCAGCGGGGGTATCGCTCCCGGGCCGGATTTTGCAGGCCCGATCCGCCGCTTGCCCATCGGCCCGGGAATCTCCGGGCCTCCCTTGCCGAATCGTCCGCGAACCCCCGCAGCCGCCACCCCGGAAGACGACAAGCTGGCTGCCCAGCTGGTGCAGTTGCTCCTGGAGGCCGGGGCCAAGCCCAACGCGGTGGACCGGTCCGGCAGCACCCCGCTGCACGTGGCCGCCTGGGAGGGCAAGCCCCGCACGGTGCAGGTGCTGCTCCAAGCGGGAGCCAGGCCGCAGGCTGCGGCCGGACGCAGCACCCCGCTGCACAAGGCCGCCTGGAGCGGAAACGCCGAGGTGGTCAAGTTGCTCATCCAGGCCGGGGCCGACCCCAACGCCCGCGACGCCGACGGCCAGACCCCCCTGCACAAAGCGGCTTTCCGCGGGCATGCTCAGGTGGTCGAAGCGCTACTTGGGGCCAAAGCCGATCCCACGCTGAAAGACGCCACTGGCATGACCCCGCGCGATCTGGCCCTGGACCAGAAGCACGAAAAAATCGCCCGGCTGCTGGGGGAAAAATAAAAAAATAGTCGCGTGGGCTTGCTCCGGCTAGAACGTGTTTAGCGTGCCAGCACAAGACGGAGCATTCCCAGATCAAAAGCAAGCCGAAGGCTTGCCAGCCTTGTAGCCGGTGGTCGTAGCGGAGCGGAGACCACCGGAACCAGGCACCATGACCACACCCAGCACCCCGCCAGGGGTGCCAGAAACAGCCAGCGGCTCCTCCCTCTGGCATCCCTTCGGGATGCTCAAGGACAAGGAAAAACGCTGCCTTCCGGGGGTCTGACGACCCCCGGCTACGAAGCTGCGACGCCTGCGGCGTCACTCCTCCGGCAGCTAGCTGGCTAAACACGTACCCGGCTGAAGCTGGCGGCTCGCTTTCCAACCGCGGGCTTACGCCCGCGGCTCGCCATCCCTCCAAGCCCCCAAGCCTCCATGCCCCCACACCTCCAAGCTCTCCCCGAGCTGAAGCTCGGGGCTCGCCGATTGCAAGAAGAAACGTTTTTTCTGGCACCGGAGCGGAAGCTCCAGCGCAAGGCGCACGCCGCAAGCCGCACGCCGATACTGTTTCTCCCCGCACTGACGTGCGGGGCTCATAGTCCCAAGACCCAAGACCCACGACCCAAGACGCCGCACGCCGACTCAATATCCCCGCGGGCCGGCGTTGGGAAACGGGTCTTTGAGGGCCGCCTGGCGGATCTGGGCGTCGGCGCTGGAGGACTCTTGCGGCCCGATTCCGCCCAGCGACTTCAGTGCCGGGGCCGTACAACCGCACGCGCCGGCCAGGCCCAAGCACGTTCCCAGCAGCAACACGCGCAGGCCGAGCTGCTTGGACACCTCCAAAGAATCGCTTGGTTGCATGCTGCTCCTCGCGGCAGGGGGTTACTGGACTTGGTACTGGGCCTCGGGTCGGGGCTGCTTGAGCCAGTCGCTGGGGCGGCGCATCTGTACGGGATCCTCCGGCGGCGGATTCCACCAGGCGCAGCCCGAAAGCCCCAACCCCAACAGCACCACACCCCCCCAAGCCAGCAGAAAGCGGCACCGGGAGGGCCGGGTAGCCGGGACGGGAAAGGGGCACGCAAACCAACTTCGCAACCAGCACATGGCTCTATCGACCACCTGAGGAACAGGGAAGGCAAGCGACCGCGGTTTCCGCCAAGCGGGGTTACTTGCGCTGGCTGCCCCAGGGCCACCAGCGCGACCAGAAGCTGGGTTTTTTCTGCTTGGTGGCCGGCCGATTGCCCAGGTAGGGGAACTTCATCCGCCCGGGGCGCATCGTCCGCCGGGTCGGTTCCGGGGGGGCGAAGAAGTTCCGCGTGGCCTGGGCCAGGCGGCGTCCCTGGCGGGCAAACCAGCTGAAGAGGTTTTCCGGCTCTTTTTGCGGGCGGCGATTCACCAGCGGCTGGCCGTCCACCAGCGGGGTCCGCCGGCCCTGGAACGAGGAGCCCTGCTGGGGGGATTGCGCCGAAACCTCGGCGGCCGGAAAACTCCACGCCAACAGCCATACTCCCCCCAGGATAACTCCGCGGATCATCCAGTTTGTGCGGTTCATGGCGCGATCTCCTTGCGTTTCTGCCTGCGCGTGGGTTCTCGGATTCGGATTTTGTCTGCCAGCCAAGAGCGCTTGTTGGCCGGGTGTTCAGGTGCCTTTGCCGTAGTCCACCGCCGGGGAGTAGCGGGGGACGCGGATGGGGATCGGCTGCACGTCAAAAGGGATGCCCACCAGCGTGCGAGGCACGATCTTCCCGTCGGCCCCTTGGGTGGCGGCGAACTTGCGGATCACTTGCAGCACTTCGGGGTTCAGCTCGATCTTCCCGTCGGGCAACTGCCGCCCGATGGAATCGAAACTGCCCACGGTGACGATGCTGCGGTAGCGGTCGTGGAACTCGTAGGCGTGGTAGCCCTTGGCCCGCAGGGCTTCGGTCAAGCGATGGGCCATCTCGGCCGCCTGCACCAGGCGGCTTTTCAGTTGGGCCTTGCCCTCCAGGACCAGCTTGATCTTCTGCGGATCGACAGTCGAAGAACCGCTGAAAGTGGCCACCCGCACCGTATATTTGCCCGGGCACGCCAGCAGGCTGTGCGGCACATGCTTGTTGAGCCGATAGACGAACTCGTCGATCAGGTGTTCCCGGATCGGCTCCTCCGGCAGCAGGGGGTTGCGGGTCAGGAACGCCGAGCCCATCGGACCCATCACCCGGCGGTTGTTCCGCACAAAAACCGACGTCTTGATCCCCAGGCGGCTGGCCAGGTCCTGCCGCAGTTTTTCCGGATCGACCTGGGCCTGGGCCAGGCGGTAGGCGGCCAGTTGCTGGTAGGTTTTCTTGCCCTGCCGGGCCAGTTGGGGGATGGAGAGCGACTTGGGGTACAGGTACTTGATGTACTTCAGGTCCTGCTGGGCCCGGGGGTGATCCACCGTGGGATAGTTGCCCACCAGCACGGCGATCTCGCGGGTGCGGTTGCCCCGCTGGTAGCGCACGCGGCGCAGGCGGCGAGCCGGCCCGGTGGCATCCAGGGCCACGTCTTTGCTGTGGTCGAAGGTGATGTGGTAGATGTAGGCAGGCAGGTTGTGCTCGCGGCGCAGCTCCAGCACCAGCTGGCGGGCCTGGGCCTCCGCGGCCGACATCTCCGCCTCCTCGGCCGCGGAGAACGTCGCGGCCATGATCATCCACGGCCCGTGATCGCTCCGCAAGCGATACTCCTTGTTCGGATCGGCTTCCACCTTCCTGGCAAACAGCCGCGCGGGGTTCCAGAACCCCTGGGCCTGCAAGCGCGGCCCTGGAAGCAAACCGAGGATGCCAACCAGCAACGGCACGAGGATGCGTTTCATCTTCGCCAGACTCCTTCCTGGCTTGTTGGCCGTACCCTGAGTGCCTTGTCACGGGGAAGCTTCCACCCGGGGTCGGAAGCGGGGAACTTTTACTCAAACCCCGGGCCGGTTTCCAGGCCGTTTTTTTGCCCGGGGGTCCGCGGTGCTGGCGTCCCTGGGGCCGCGGCACCTTGCGGGGTTCACAGGCCGCAAGGTGTTGTCATGCAATGGCTTGTGGCGGATGCAGCCGAAGCGGCCCGCGACTTCCCCTGCCGCCGCTCCCTGCAGGGAAAAACGGCAAGTTTTGCGAAACCCCCGCCCTCGCCCAGGGTTTAACTCCTTGGCCGCAGCCGATAGGGCTGTTTGCACCGGAGGTGTTTCCCCCGCGCGGGTACGGTTGCTGCCCCCGGTTGTGACGATTTCCACCCCCCTCAGGACAGGAGAAGTTCTCATGCGCTGGATGATCGCAACGCTGGCGGCCGCGGGCGTGTTGCTGGCTGGCAGCCTGACGGCCCAGGCCCAGGATACTCCCCAGAAACGAGGCGGCCGCGGAGGGCTGTTTGAGCGGCTGGACAAAAACGGCGACGGGGTGATCACGGCCGACGAAGTGCCCCAGGAGCGGAAGGCCTTTTTCGACCGGTTGCTGCAGCGGCTGGACAAAAACGGCGATGGGAAGCTTTCCCGGGAAGAGCTGGCCCAGGCCCGCAACGCCCGGCGCGATCGTCCAGGGCGCCCCGGCGCAGATCGCCCAGGGCGCCCCGGTCGCGGCGGCCGTGGGGGGGTCAATCCCCTGTTCCGCCTGCTGGATGTCAACGGGGACGGCAAGATCACCTCGCAGGAGCTGGCCCAGGCGTTCAAGAAACTGGATCGCAACGGCGACGGGGTCCTCACCCCGGATGAACTGCCCATGCCCCGCTTTGCCGCTCGTCCCGGCGGGCCGCCCCGGCGATTCAACCCCGAGCTGATCGTGCAGCGGATCATGCAGATGGACAAAAACGGCGACGGCAAGCTCACGAAGGACGAACTGCCCGAACGCATGCACCGCCTGCTGGAGCGGGCTGACGCCAACGGCGATGGTGCCGTGGACAAGGAGGAACTGCTCAAAGCGTTCCAGCGCTTCGGCGGCCGCCGCCCCGGCCAGGGCCA